>NZ_LR134476.1:1800000-2043249 GCF_900637955.1 Trueperella bialowiezensis | reverse complement strand
CGCGTCCGTGGGAGTTACCAGAATTATCAAACTTGCTCATGCTATTCCTCTAGGTTCAGTTTTCAAACAAAAGGTGCCCGCAATAGCGCTGGACATCGAGGTTAAGCTTACCCGAATCTGCAAAGGGGAATATTGCTCAGGGCCCGTCGACTCCGTCATAATTGCTATATAAGCAGTTCTGGCGCTACGCCCGGCGTTGCAGCGCGCCGCCCCATGCGTTTTTGCTATATAAGCAGTTCTGAAGCGTTTCGAGGCCGTCGACCTCGTCAAAATTGCTATATAAGCAGAAACAACAAGAAGCCGTGCCACTAGGCCACACCAGCCAGGCCTGCCCGGCTAAGCACGCATGGGTTGCCGATACTCAAGACACGAAAGTGGAGGGTGTGAGAAACCCTGGTATCCAAACCCAGGTTCTCTCACACCCTCCACAAAAAATAGTTGGTGGCGATGTCCTACTCTCCCACACCCTCTCAAGTGCAGTACCATCGGCGCTGGCAGGCTTAGCTTCCGGGTTCGGAAAGGGACCGGGCGTGACCCCACCGCTAAAACCACCACCAAAACCAAAAGGCAACCCACAGTGTGGGAGCCAAGAATCGTATAGTAGACGCGAACAACAATCAGCATATTGTTTGTAAGTTTTTGGTCTATTAGTACCAGTCAGCTGAGCCTATTACTAGGCTTACACGCCTGGCCTATCAACCCCATGATCTATAGGGGACCTCACAACACTAAAAGTGTCACGGAAACGTTATCTTGAAGCAGGCTTCCCACTTAGATGCTTTCAGCGGTTATCCTTCCCGAACGTAGCCAACCAGCCATGCACCTGGCGATACAACTGGCACACCAGAGGTTCGTCCATCCCGGTCCTCTCGTACTAGGGACGGCCCTCCTCACGTTTCCAACGCGCGCAGCGGATAGGGACCGAACTGTCTCACGACGTTCTGAACCCAGCTCGCGTACCGCTTTAATGGGCGAACAGCCCAACCCTTGGGACCTACTCCAGCCCCAGGATGCGACGAGCCGACATCGAGGTGCCAAACCATGCCGTCGATATGAACTCTTGGGCAGGATCAGCCTGTTATCCCCGGGGTACCTTTTATCCGTTGAGCGACGGCGCTTCCACAAGCCACCGCCGGATCACTAGTTCCAACTTTCGTTCCTGCTCGACCCGTCAGTCTCACAGTCAAGCCCCCTTGTGCACTTACACTCAACACCTGATTACCAACCAGGCTGAGGGAACCTTTGAGCGCCTCCGTTACCATTTAGGAGGCAACCGCCCCAGTTAAACTACCCACCAGGCACTGTCCCTGAACCAGATCATGGTCCAAGGTTAGACATCCAGCACGACCAGAGTGGTATTTCACCAATGACTCCACCCCAACTAGCGTTCGGGCTTCACAGTCTCCCACCTATCCTACACAAACCGTACCAAACACCAATACCAAGCTATAGTAAAGGTCCCGGGGTCTTTCCGTCCTGCTGCGCGAAACGAGCATCTTTACTCGTACTGCAATTTCACCGAGTTCGCGGTTGAGACAGCGGAGAAGTCGTTACGCCATTCGTGCAGGTCGGAACTTACCCGACAAGGAATTTCGCTACCTTAGGATGGTTATAGTTACCACCGCCGTTTACTGGGGCTTAAATTCTCAGCTTCACCCCCAAAAGGGGTTAACCGATCCTCTTAACCTTCCAGCACCGGGCAGGCGTCAGTCCGTATACATCCACTTACGTGTTCGCACAGACCTATGTTTTTGATAAACAGTCGCTTCTCCCTGGTTTCTGCGGCCATCACCCCTAGCCCGCAAAAGGGCTTCAAGGATCAGGCCCCCCTTCTCCCGAAGTTACGGGGGCATTTTGCCGAGTTCCTTAACCACGATTCACTCGAACTCCTTAGTATACTCTACCCAACTACCTGTGTCGGTTTCGGGTACGGGCGGCTCGAACCTCACGTCGAGGCTTTTCTAGGCACCACAGGATCACCCTACTTCCACCAAAAAACGGTGTCATCATCCAGCCTCACCCTTACATGTTTCCCGGATTTACCTAGAAAACGGGCTGCGCTGTTAAACGCGGCAAGCCATAAGCCACGCGGAAGCTACCACTGTGCGTCACCCCTGTTAACACGCTTGCCTACCACAAGATCAGGCCCCACACCCAACCACACCACCCACCCAAAGGTGAACGACATGGCCGAGGATGGTTAGTATCCCCTGCTTCAGCACGGACGGTTCTACGCCGGTACCAGAATAACAACTGGTTACCCATCGACTACGCCTGTCGGCCTCGCCTTAGGACCCGACTAACCCAGGGCGGAACAACCTGGCCCTGGAACCCTTAGTCATACGGAGGACAGGATTCCCACCTGTCAATCGCTACTCATGCCTGCATTCTCACTCGCACACAATCCACAAACACTCACATGCCTGCTTCACCTCATGCACGACGCTCCCCTA
The DNA here is from genome assembly GCF_900637955.1 of Trueperella bialowiezensis. Classification (NCBI taxonomy): domain Bacteria; kingdom Bacillati; phylum Actinomycetota; class Actinomycetes; order Actinomycetales; family Actinomycetaceae; genus Trueperella; species Trueperella bialowiezensis. The sequence continues at coordinate 2,040,796 of NZ_LR134476.1, read as the reverse complement.
CCCAACAAAAATGTTGCCACGGTTTCGGCGGTGTACTTAGCCCCGCTACATTATCGGCGCGAAATCACTTGACCAGTGAGCTATTACGCACTCTTTCAAGGATGGCTGCTTCTAAGCCAACCTCCTGGTTGTCACAGCAACTCCACATCCTTTCCCACTCAGCACACCCTTAGGGACCTTAACCGATGATCTGGGCTGTTTCCCTCTCGACTACGAAGCTTATCCCCCGCAGTCTCACTGCCACGCAAAACTTAAACCGGCATTCGGAGTTTGGCTGATCTCAGTACCCGAACAAGGGCCATCAACCATCCAGTCGCTCTACCACCAGCAAGCACACGCAACGCTGCACCTAAATGCATTTCGGGGAGAACCAGCTATCACGAAGTTTGATTGGCCTTTCACCCCTACCCACAGGTCATCCCCTCCATTTTCAACTGAAGTGGGTTCGGACCTCCACACGCTCTTACACGCGCTTCACCCTGCCCATGGGTAGATCACCTCGCTTCGGGTCTACAACATGCAACTACAACGCCCTATTCAGACTCGCTTTCGCTACGACTACCCCACACGGGTTAACCTCGCCACACATCATAACTCGCAGGCTCATTCTTCAAAAGGCACGCCACCACCCCCACAACGGAGGCTATGACGGATTGTAAGCGCCCGGTTTCAGGTACTATTTCACTCCCCTCCCGGGGTACTTTTCACCATTCCCTCACGGTACTCATACACTATCGGTCACGCAGAGTATTTAGGCTTACCCAGTGGTCTGGGCAGATTCACACGAGATTCCACGAGCCCCATGCTACTCGGGACAACCACCAAGAGACGAACAGATTTCACCTACAGGACTCTCACCTTCTACAGTCTGGCTTCCCAACCAGTTCAGCTATCCACCCGTTTTATCACTCTTCGACCACATGCCGGTATGATCAAGCAGCTCCCACAACCCCGAATGCGCAACGCCCGACAGCTATCACACACACCCGGTTTAACCTCATCCGCTTTCGCTCGCCACTACTCACAGAATATCTCTTCCTAAGGGTACTAAGATGTTTCACTTCCCCTCGTCACCCCCACCACCCTATACATTCAGATGATGGTAACCAGAAACAACTCCGGCCAGGTTCCCCCATTCGGAAACCCTCGGATCACAGCTCGTATGCCAACTCCCCGAGGAATATCGCAGGCTACAACGTCCTTCATCGGCCCCACGTGCCAAGGCATCCACCGAACGCCCATAAAACACTTACAAAAACCAAAAGATGCTCGCATCCACTATACAATTCTCAACCACCACACCAACACCACACCCACACCACCACAAACAGGCAGTACGAACACGGGCAGAAACAGGTGTTACCCCACACCCCAACAGCATGCCAGCCCAATATGCAGTCCCACTAAAAACCACCACAAACACAAACCCCCAACACAACGTCGAGGGCCACAACGGTGGCTCCCTAGAAAGGAGGTGATCCAGCCGCACCTTCCGGTACGGCTACCTTGTTACGACTTCGTCCCAATCGCCAGTCCCACCTTCGACCGCTCCCCCACAAACGTGTTAGGCCACGGGCTTCGGGTGTCACCAACTTTCGTGACGTGACGGGCGGTGTGTACAAGGCCCGAGAACGTATTCACCGCAGCGTAGCTGATCTGCGATTACTAGCGACTCCGACTTCATGAGGTCGAGTTGCAGACCCCAATCCGAACTGAGACAAGCTTTAAGTGATTAGCCCACCCTCACGGGATCGCAACACACTGTACCTGCCATTGTAGCATGCGTGAAGCCCAAGACATAAGGGGCATGATGATTTGACGTCATCCCCACCTTCCTCCGAGTTAACCCCGGCAGTCTCTCGTGAGTCCCCAACCAAAAATTGCTGGCAACACAAGACAAGGGTTGCGCTCGTTGCGGGACTTAACCCAACATCTCACGACACGAGCTGACGACAACCATGCACCACCTGTACACCAGTCCAAAGACTCCCCCATCTCTGAGAGATCCCAGTGCATGTCAAGCCTTGGTAAGGTTCTTCGCGTTGCATCGAATTAATCCGCATGCTCCGCCGCTTGTGCGGGCCCCCGTCAATTCCTTTGAGTTTTAGCCTTGCGGCCGTACTCCCCAGGCGGGGCACTTAATGCGTTAGCTACGGCGCAGAACCCATGGAAAAGGCCCCACACCTAGTGCCCAACGTTTACAGCATGGACTACCAGGGTATCTAATCCTGTTCGCTACCCACGCTTTCGCTCCTCAGCGTCAGTGGTGGCCCAGTAACCTGCCTTCGCCATCGGTGTTCCTCCTGATATCTGCGCATTCCACCGCTACACCAGGAATTCCAATTACCCCTACCACACTCTAGTCTGCCCGTACCCACTGCAATCCCAAAGTTAAGCCCCAGAATTTCACAGCAGGCGCAACAAACCGCCTACAAGCCCTTTACGCCCAATAATTCCGGACAACGCTCGCACCCTACGTATTACCGCGGCTGCTGGCACGTAGTTAGCCGGTGCTTCTTCTGCACATACCGTCACAAAAAGCTTCTTCTGTACTGAAAGGAGTTTACAACCCGAAAGCCTTCATCCCCCACGCGGCGTCGCTGCATCAGACTTCCGTCCATTGTGCAATATTCCCCACTGCTGCCTCCCGTAGGAGTCTGGGCCGTATCTCAGTCCCAATGTGGCCGGTCACCCTCTCAGGCCGGCTACCCGTCGACGCCTTGGTAGGCCATCACCCCACCAACAAGCTGATAGGCCGTGAGCCCATCCCCCACCAGAAAAACCCTTTCCAACCCCCACCATGCGGCAAGAGCAGAATATCCAGTATTAGACCCAGTTTCCCAAGCTTATCCCAAAGAAGAGGGCAGGTTACTCACGTATTACTCACCCGTTCGCCACTAATCCACCCAGCGCAAGCGCCAAGCATCATCGTTCGACTTGCATGTGTTAAGCACGCCGCCAGCGTTCGTCCTGAGCCAGGATCAAACTCTCCACAAAAAACCAAACACCCCCCCCAACCACTGCAACCAAACACGGCCACAACAACAAGGAGCATCCAATCAATAAATGAAGAACCTGAAAACAGACTCCAAAAAAAATACCAAAACAAACTGGCAAAAAACATCCAGCAACCAACCAAACACCCCCGACGCCACAACCAAAAACGATCACAACACCAAGGACACCCAGCCAGCCACCAGACAAAAACAGCCTGACCAACCAAACACCCACCAACCACAAAGATCAGCAGACACCCAGCCAGCCAAACCAAAAACAACATAAAAAGCTGACACACTATTGAGATATCAAACAACACACCCGCATCCGAAACATGCCGATGTTAGTCGACTTGTTCCGAAGGGAGGACTTCTATGTTAAAGTCCGCGTCGCCGCTTGTCAAGAAGCGAATGGATCACATTCTTTTCCTGACCGTTTCGAAGCGCACTGATCCTTGGAATTAATTTCCCGGGACTTCGCTGCACTCCGTGGCAACAGATAAATACTTTACGCACCCGGTTCGAGACCGTCAAATTTTGTGCGCGTAACACTCATCACACACCCAGAAACCCTTGAAATCACGTGAAAAACGTCGTGTGACCGGCACACGCGAAACGCGTCTAGTGCACGTGTACGACGGTCATATTTTTCCGTCCCTTACGCACGAGGATGAGGTCGCCGGCCAGGACGTCATCGCTTTCTAGTACGCGCTCTTCGTCGTCGACTTTCACGTTGTTGATGTACACGCCACCGGAGGCAATCGTCCGCCGCGCTGCTCCCCGACCCTTTTCTAGGCCAAGGTTAACGAGCACATCCTGGATGGAATCTCCGAGTGATGCTGACGCAGATGGTAGTTCAGCGGTTGCATCAAGAAGCGTCGCCGCGTCCAGCCCGGTCGGTTCCGCGCGTCCAAAAAGCACTGCAGAGGCCTGCTTCACTCGCTCCGTCACATCGGCACCATGTACCCAGGTCGTCACTTCTTCGGCGAGCACCCGTTGGGCTTCGCGTGCCTGCGGGCGCTCGGCCACCTGCTGGGCAAGCTCCTCAATTCGCTCCCGGCTCAGGAAGGTGAACACTTTGAGCATGTGCACGACGTCGTCGTCGGCAGTATTGAGCCAGAACTGGTAGAACTTGTAGGGGCTGAGCATGTCGGGATTGAGCCAGATCGCCCCGCCCTCGGTCTTGCCGAACTTCGAGCCATCGGATTTCGTAATCAGCGGGTTCGTCAGCACGTGTACAGATTCGCCCTCAACCTTGTGGATCAAATCCATGCCGCCTACAAGGTTGCCCCACTGATCGTTGCCGCCCACTTCGAGCGTGCAGTTGTAACGCCGGTACAGCTCGAGATAATCGTTGGCCTGCAAGATCTGGTAGGAAAACTCCGTGTAGGAAATACCTTCCTCAGATTCGAGGCGACGCTTGACGATGTCCTTGGACAGCATTGTTCCCATCCGGAAGTGCTTGCCGAGATCACGTAGCAAGTCGATAGCGGACAGCTCGGACGTCCAATCCAGATTGTTGACCGTGCGAGCCGCGTTTTCGCCTTCAAAATCAAGAAGTGTTTCGAGCTGGTTCTTGAGCGACACACTCCACTGGGCCACGGTCTCCTTGGTGTTAAGCGTGCGTTCGCCCTTGTCGCGCGGATCGCCAATCAGGCCGGTCGCACCACCAACGAGCACGAGCGGCTTGTGCCCGGCTAGCTGCAAGTGACGCATCACCTTGACCGCCACGAGGTGCCCGTGGTGAAGGGACGGCGCAGTCGGATCGAAACCGCAATAAAACGTGATCGGCCCCTCGGCTAGGTCTGCACGCAGCTTGTCAATATCCGAGTGTTGGGCGATGAGCCCGCGCCATTCGAGTTCGTCAAGAACGTCACTCACGTTTGTTGTCCCTTCTTATCGTCGGTGAGCTCGCTTTCGCAGATCGCATCGAGCTCGTTCACATTCTGCCTTACCGGCATGCTAGTTCACGAATCCTGGCGTGCCACACCTAGCTTTTCCGGCTACCGTGCCTGCACTCTCGAGTCGGTAAACTCGAGCGCCTTTTGTGTACGACGCCGTACCTCGGCTAGCTGTTCGCGCACCCGATCAGGAGCGGTTCCTCCGCGTCCATCGCGTGCGCGTACGGAGCCTTCGACGGTGAGCACCCCGCGCACGTCACCAGTCAGCCGCGCATCAATCGCAGCAAATTCGGCGTCGGTCAAATCCCACAACTCTTTTCCTTGCCGTTCGCATTCGGCCACGCACGCGCCTGAGATCTCGTGGGCCTCGCGGAAGGGCACGCCCTTTCGAACGAGCCATTCCGCAATATCGGTTGCGAGTGAGAATCCTTGTGGAGCGAGCTCGGCCATCCGCTCGTAGTTCAGTTCCATCGTCTCGATCATTCCGGCGACGGCGGGAAGCAGCACGTCGAGGGTGTCGATCTGGTCGAAAACCGGCTCCTTGTCTTCCTGCAAGTCCCGGTCGTACGCCAGCGGCAATCCCTTGAGCATTGCGAGTAGGCTGGTCAGGCTGCCGATGAGCCGGCCTGCCTTGCCGCGCGCAAGTTCGGCCACATCCGGGTTCTTCTTCTGCGGCATAATCGATGAGCCGGTTGAAAACGCGTCGTCGAGAGTCACAAACGAGAACTCTTTCGTATTCCAGATGATGATCTCTTCACTAATCCGGGACAGGTCGACGCCGATTTGAGCCATAATCCACGCAAATTCAGCGACCAAATCGCGGGAGGCCGTGCCGTCGATGGAGTTCCACACCGACGTGGCAAATCCCAGGTCTTCCGCGATGGCCTGCGGATTCATACCCAGCGTGTTACCCGCCAAGGCGCCAGACCCGTATGGGCTTTCAGCCAAACGCACGTCAAGATCAACGAGCCGGTCGACGTCGCGTAGCATCGGCCACACGTGCGCAAGCAAATGATGTGCAACGAGAACCGGCTGGGCATGCTGCAGGTGCGTTCGGCCGGGCATAATCGCATCGCCGGCACGCTCGGCTTGCTCGATGAGGGCGTCGACGACGTCGAGCAGCTTGCCGCCAATAATGCGCGCCTGGTCGCGTAGATACATCCGGATGAGCGTAGCGATCTGGTCATTCCTAGAACGCCCGGCACGTAGTTTTCCGCCCAGTTCCTGGCCGGCACGTTCCATGAGTCCGCGTTCGAGTGCCGTGTGGACGTCTTCGTCGTCGGGACGCGGAATGAAAGCGCCGGACACGACGTCGTCGTCAAGCTTGTTGAGCGCGTCCAACATGGCAGACAACTCGCTGTCCGAAAGCAGCTGCGCCGTGTGAAGTGCACGCGCATGCGCTCGTGAACCCGCGATGTCGTACCTGGCCAGCCGCCAATCGAAGTGAGTCGACCGTGATAGTTCCGTCAGCGCGTCAGCTGGTTTCCCGCTGAAACGCCCGCCCCAAAGTGCAACATGTTCCATGCCCCGATTCTGCCAAACTATTCACCTTGTAGGAAAATGAGTCCACCAGCGTAGAATTTGCTGTACAGACGACGTAAGGAGATGGCGTGAAAGTTCTAGTTGCTGGCGGTGCTGGCTATATCGGTTCCCACACGGTGGTCGAGTTGGTGGCAGCTGGCCACGAGCCGATCGTTGTGGATAATTTTTCTAACTCTCAGGAAACGGTGATCGACCGTCTTGAAGAGATCACCGGTACCGATATCCGCTGGTATAAGGCTGACCTCACGGATGCGGACCTCACCCGCCAGATCTTCGACAAGGAGCGCCCCGACGCCGTCATCCACTTCGCCGGTTTGAAAGCGGTGGGAGAATCGGTCGACAAGCCGCTCGAATATTACGAAAACAATCTGATGACCACGTTCGCGATCACCCGGGGAATGATCGCCTCGGGCTGCTCAACAATCGTCTTTTCTTCATCGGCAACGGTCTATGGCGACGCCGACCTGCCGCTGACGGAGGACGTCGAGCACCTCGATTCTCTTTCCCCGTACGGCTACACGAAAGTGGCAAGCGAACGAATCCTCACCGACTTTTCTCACGCCTACGGGTTCCGCCTCGCCTTGCTCCGCTATTTCAACCCGGTGGGCGCCCATCAGTCTGGCAAGATTGGTGAGAATCCTCTGGGTCGTCCGAACAATCTCATGCCCTCAGTGGCACAGGTGGCCACTGGTCGTCTCGACAAACTGTTGATTTTTGGTGATGACTATCCAACTCGCGATGGTTCGGCCGTCCGAGACTACTTGCACGTTGTAGATTTGGCTCGCGCGCACGTCGTTGCTCTTGACAAGCTGCCGAACTTCGAGGAGCGAGTGAAAATCTGGAACCTTGGCACGGGAACGGGAACGTCCGTATTCGAACTGGTCGATGCGTTCGAGCAGGCCTGCGGCTTCGAGATCAACAAGGAGGTCGCGCCGCGCCGTGCCGGCGATCGCGCGGAAGTGTATGCCGCACCTGATCTGGCCCGCACGGAACTTGGCTGGGAAGCTGAGTTTTCGATAGCCGACATGTGCGCTGATACATGGCGCTGGCAGCAGGCCAACCCGAACGGTTACCCGGACGGCGCGGCGGCTTCCCGGCCAGAAACACTTTAACGACGCCGACACCCGACTAGGATTTACTCATGCACGAACTCTATGGACGCTCCTTCCTGAAAGAAGCAGATTTTACGCCCGCACAGTGGCAGGGTCTGATTGAACTGGCCGCCAAGCTTAAGGCTGACCGCAAGGCCGGGCGTGAGGTTCGCTACCTCGACGGCAAGACCATCGCGCTCCTTTTTGAAAAGACCTCCACGCGCACGCGAACCGCCTTCGAAGTGGCCGCTTTCCATCAGGGTGCGCACGTGACCATGCTCGATGGCACGACCTCACAGATCGGCCACAAGGAATCGTATGCGGATACTGCAGCCGTGCTCGGGCGCTTTTACGATGCGATCCAGTTCCGCGGATCAGAACACGAAGGCGTGGAAATCTTGGCGCGCCACGCCGGCGTTCCGGTCTACAACGGGCTCACCGATTCGTGGCATCCCACCCAGATGCTCGCCGACGCGCTGACCATCAAGGAGCACGTGGCCAAACCGTTTTCCGACGTCGTCCACGCATATCTTGGCGACGCGCGGTTCAACACGGGCCGTTCGCTGCTCGTCTCGTCCGCGATGCTTGGCATGGACGTGCGGATCATCGCTCCACGGGAGTATCAGCCCGACGCCGAAGCGCGCCAGATCGCCAGCGATGTCGCAGCACAGACGGGGGCGCGCATCACGATCACCGAGGACCCGGCCGCCGTGGCCGGCGCCGACGTCGTGTCCACCGACGTGTGGGTGTCGATGGGTGAAGCTCCCGATGTGTGGGCAGATCGGGTTGCAGCACTGCGGCCCTATCAAGTAAATGCCGAGCTGATGAGCGCCACTGACGGGGCAATTTTCATGCACTGCCTGCCAGCCTTCCACGATCTCAACACGTCGGTTGGCCGGGAGGTCTATGAGGCCACCGGGATGGACGCGCTCGAGGTGACCGATGACGTGTTCTCATCGCCTGCATCGAAAGTTTTCGATCAGGCAGAAAACCGGATGCACACCATCAAGGCCGTCATGGTAGCCACGCTCGCTGAGAACCTATGACAATCCGCCGCGCACCGATCATGGCGCGCGGCGGATCTGAGGTCAGCTAGCTAGCTCAGGTTGAGCTTCGGCATCGCCTCACCCTTGCCGAACTTCACGTCGCGTGCTGCGGCAAGCTTCGAGGTCAGACCCGTGAGCTCGATGAAGCCGCGGGCGTGAGACTGGTCGAAGCTGTCGCCTTCGTCGTAGGTGGCGAGGTTGAAATCGTACAGGGAGGTTTCGGAACGGCGTCCAGTGACGACTGCGCGCCCGCCGTGCAACGTCATCCGAATCTCGCCGGACACGTACTCTTGCGTGTCCAGAATAAAGGCGTCGAGTGAGCGCTTGAGCGGCGAGAACCACTGCCCCTCGTAGACGAGCTCAGACCAGCGTAGCGACACCCGCTGCTTGAAACGGGCCTGTTCGCGATCCATGGTCACTCGTTCGAGTTCCTTGTGAGCTTCCATCAACGCAACCGCACCGGGTGCTTCGTAGATTTCGCGCGACTTGATGCCCACCATGCGGTCCTCGACGATGTCGATCCGACCGATGCCCTGGGCGCCGGCGCGCCGGTTCATCTCTTCGATCGCTTGCAGAGGTGTGACATCGCGCCCGTCGATCTTGACCGGGATGCCCTTATCAAATTCGATGACGACCTCGTCGGGTAGCGGCGGATAGGCCGGATCATCCGTGTAGGAGTAGACGTCCTTCGTGGGTGCATTCCACAGGTCTTCCAGATAGCCGGTTTCAATAGCGCGGCCCCACACATTCTGGTCAATAGAGAATGGATTGGACTTGGTCGTTTCGATCGGCAGATCGTGTTTTTCCGCGTACGAAATCGCAAACTCACGCGTGAGGGCAAGATCACGCACCGGTGATAGGCACTTCAGATCCGGGCCGAGCGCGGTGATCCCGTTTTCGAAACGCACCTGGTCGTTACCCTTACCGGTGCAGCCGTGAGCGACGACGGTCGCGCCGAACTGACGTGCCGCCGTGACCAAATGCTTGACGATGACCGGGCGCGACAGCGCAGATACCAGCGGATATGCGTCCATGTACACGCCGTTGGCCTGAAGGTCGAGCATGCAGTATTCTTCGGCGAACTCGTCGCGTGCGTCGGCCACATAGGATTCCACCGCACCGCAATCGAGTGCGCGCTGGCGGATCACATCGAGATCTTCGCCGCCTTGTCCGACGTCGACAGCCACGGTCACCACTTCGGCGCCGGTTTGTTCACCGATCCAGCCGATCGCCACAGACGTGTCGAGGCCGCCTGAATATGCGAGTACTACGCGATCCTTTGCCATGTTTTCCCCTTATTCATTATTGGTTGACGTTTGAGCTTGTGCGAAGCCGATGAGCTCGGTGACGAGTTTCTCGGCTCGCTTCGGGCTTTCTGTTATGACTAATACCGTGTCGTCACCGGCGATGCAGCCGAGCACGCCGTCGAGCACTGCCCGATCGAGCGACGAGGCGAGTAGCTGCGCGGCACCCGGGGGTGTCCGCAAAACAACCTGGTTAGACGTATTTTTCGCTGAGACCATCACTTCGCGCGCCCAGCGCTTGAGGGTACCAAGTGCAGCCGATTCCTGCTCCCCCATGACACCCGGCGAAGGGATGCGGTATGCCTTCCCGCCGTCGGGCGTTGGTTCTTTGCGCGCTTGCAGTTCATCGAGGTCGCGCGAAAGCGTGGCTTGGGTGACCTCGATGCCTTCCAAGGCGAGAAGTTTGCGTAGCTCTCCTTGGGAAGATATCGGTTGTGCCTCAACGATCGCGGATATGCGTGCCAGGCGCGCGGCTCTGGTGACAATCGCGCTCATGCTACCTCCTTTAAGACGCGAATGAACGGCTCTAGATCACTTCGCGTGATGATCAGCGGTGGCGCAAGCCTAATTGTGGACTCGTTGGGAGCATTGACGATGACGCCTCGCTCAAGCAACTCTTTTTGTACCTGCGGTGCGTTGTCCACACTGATTCCGATCAGCAAGCCAGCACCTCGAGTAGCAAATCCGGCCTTTTCGAGTTGTTCGCGCAGCCACGCGCCAGTATCGCTAACGTGGGCGAGCAATTCTTTGACTTCATTCACCACTGCTAGCGCCGCCGCACACGCCAGAGGATTTCCACCGAACGTGCTGCCGTGACTACCTGGGCTCATGAGCCTGCCCGCTTTTTCAATGCCGACGACGGCACCGATCGGCACTCCCCCGCCAAGCCCCTTGGCCAGCGTAATGATGTCAGCTTTGACGACGCCGGAATGCGCGAACCAGCGTCCGGTTCGGCCGATCCCGGTCTGAATTTCGTCAACGACAAGCAGTGCCGAATAGCGGTCTGCTAACCCGCGAGCCCTACGCATAAACTCGGGACGTAACGGTTGGACTCCGGCCTCACCTTGAATTGTTTCAAGGAAAACTGCGGCGACGTCGTCGGCAAAAGCTGCCTCGAGCGCCTCGGTTGTCGGTTCGATGAAGGTGACGTTACCGGGTAGCGGTTCGAAAGGCTGCCTGATAGCCGGTTTATGGGTGATCGCCAAGGATCCGAGTGTACGGCCGTGGAAGCCGTTGGTCAGCGCGATAATCCGCCCGCGCGGCTTGTGCATGAGCGCGATTTTGATTGCGGCCTCGTTAGCTTCCGCACCCGAATTGCAGAAGAATGTGCGTGCCGACGCACCCACGTATCCTTCGGCAGAAAGCATCTTTTGCAAAGTACGGGCGAGTTCGATCTGCGGTACCGTGGCAAAAAAGTTCGACGTGTGCGTGACTTTTTGGGCTTGTTCACACAGTGCGTGAGTGATCGCCGGATGGCCGTAGCCAAGAGCGTTGACGGCGATACCTGCGAGGAGATCGAGATATTTCTTGCCGTCGGTGTCCCACACGTACACGCCTTCGCCGCGATCAATCACGAGCTGTGGCGTGCCAAAGGCGTCCATCATCGCCTGACTGTAAAAGTTTTTGTACGTCACCTCGCTGCCTCCCATGTGACCTGAGTTCCGATGCCCGCATCGGTGAAGATTTCTAGGAGCATCGAATGTGCCATCCGGCCATCAATAATATGTGCTTTCGGCACGCCATGATCGACGGCGTACAGCGCGGCTTCCATCTTTGGTTTCATACCTGAATCAAGCCGGTCGAGTAGTGTGCGCACCTCATCAGGATGAATCTCAGAGACGAGCGATGATTTGTCTGGCCAGTCAAGGTAGAGGCCTTCGACGTCGGTGAGCATGATGAGCTTATCCGCGTTCGCCGCTGCCGCGATGGCCGCAGCGGCCGTATCGGCGTTGACGTTGAGGACTTCCTCCGGGTGATCGACGTCGACCGCGACAGTCGAGACCACCGGGATCACGCCGGCAGCAAGCATTTGATTGAGCGAATCGGCTTTCACCTCGTGAATGTCGCCAACATGTCCGATGTCGACCGCTTTGCCGTCAATCGTGGCCGTACGCCTCCGGGCCGTCAGTAAGCCGGCGTCTTCTCCCGATAGGCCCATCGCGTACGGCCCGTCGATATTGAGCAGCGAGACCAGTTCGCGTTGCACCTGGCCGGTGAGCACCATGCGCACGACGTCCATCGTGTCCTTGTCCGTCACACGCAGTCCGCCACGAAATTCAGATGTGATGCCCACGCGTTGTAGCATCGAATTGATCTGTGGTCCGCCCCCGTGAACAACGATCGGATAGAGCCCAACCGAGCGCATGAAAATGATGTCTTTCGCGAAGGCCCGTTTGAGATCGTCGTTGACCATCGCGTTGCCGCCATATTTGATGACGACGCGCTTTCCCGCGAACTCCCTGATCCACGGCAGCGCCTCGATGAGCGTTTCCGCTTTCGCCTGTGCGCCTTGGAGGCGCTGTAACATTCCCGTCATGTCGAATAAGCCGAATTCTCGTGGACGTAGTCGTGAGTAAGATCGTTGGTCCACAGTTCAACGATCTCCTGCCCGGCATGAAGGTCAACCTCGATAGTGACGTCCCGATGCGCCCCGAGGTCAACAAGTGAACGGTCTTCACCCAATCCTCCACCCCGGCACACCTGGACTCCGTTAAACCACACGTCTAGTTTATCGGCGTCAAATGGCGCAACCTCGTAGGGCACTGTCCCCACCTGCGAGATGACTCGCCCCCAGTTGGGATCGTTGCCGAAAATAGCTGCCTTCACGAGGTTCGACCGGGAGATCGCGCGGGCAACGGCAAGGCCTGCCGTTTCACTGTTCGCTCCCGACACGCGAATGAGAACATCGTGGGATGCGCCTTCGGCGTCGGCAATCAGCTGGCGGGCCAGTGATTGGGCGACGGCGGTGAGTTTTTCTGTGAAATCATCGGGCGTTATTCCCGACGCGCCGGAGGCGAGAAGTATGACCGTGTCGTTGGTGGACATCGCCCCGTCTGAATCGATCCTGTTGAACGAGTGTGCGACGGCGATATCCAGCGCGCGTTGGGCCTGTTCGTGTGTGAGAACGGCGTCGGTGGTGATCACGCACAGCATCGTGGCCATCGCAGGTGCCAGCATCCCGGCGCCCTTGGCCATGCCACCAATCGTTACGCCCTCACGGATCCCTGCCTGTTTCGGGCGCGTGTCGGTAGTCATGATTGCGCGCGCTGCGCTGTCACCGGCGTCGGATCCGGAATCAAGCTCTCCGATAGCTTCGCCAACCCCGGCAAGCAGCTTGTCCATAGGCAGCAGCTCGCCGATCATGCCGGTGGAACACACGGCTACGTCATTCGGTTCAAGACCGAGCCTGGCAGCAGCGAATTCGGCCGTTGCCACGGTATCGCGATAACCAGCCTCCCCAGTGGCAGCGTTTGCGCCACCGGAATTGAGCACCACGGCTCGCTGGTTGATCCCGGCCGTGTTTTTCATCCACTGCACGGGAGCGGCAAACACTCGATTCTGCGTGAGTACGCGCGCGGACACGGGAGCCGGGCCATCGTTACTGACCACCGCCACGTCCAAACCGGAGCTCTTCAGGCCTGCGGACACGCCTGCTGCTCGAAAACCTTTCGGCGCGGTGACACCCAGATCCGTGTCAACAGCAATGAGATTTCGAGAAAAAATCACGGCGCTACCCCCACCTGCGGCAATCCCTCCACTTCTGGAAGGCCGAGCGCAAGATTCATCGACTGCACGGCCGCACCCGCGGTTCCTTTGACCAGGTTATCCAGCGCGCAGATCGCCGTGATCCGCCGCTCATCGCGATCCAGTTCGGCGTGCACGAGCGCAAGATTCGACCCCACGCTCAGGCCTGTAGTGGGCCACGTATCCGACCAGACGACGAACGGTTCGCCACTCAGCGCATCACGGTAAGCTTCCTCGACGTCGGCTGCGCTTACGCCGTCGTGAACTGGAATCGAAACGGTCGCCAAGATTCCCCGTGACATCGGCACAAGAACCGGGGTAAATGACAGCGACACCTCAGGCGCTCCGGCTGCCATCAAATTTTGTGCAATTTCTGGGATGTGCCGGTGAGTGCCACCCACAGCGTACGGGGCAGCTGATTCAACCGCCTCGGAAGCAAGAAGGTGCGCCTTCGGCGTCTTTCCAGCACCCGAATAGCCAACTGACAGGATCGCTACAATGTCATCGCCCGTTGCAAGCTCGGCAGCGATTGCCGGCTGAGCGGCAAAGGTAACTGCAGACGCGTTACAGCCCGGCGCGGCAATACGCCTGGTAGAACCTAGCCGTTCGCGTTGGCTCGGCCCGCTCGCGCGCATGAGCTCAGGCATCCCATACGTCCACGGCTCAGCCGCTGGTGATCCATAAAACTCTTCCCAAGCCGAGCTGCTCTCCAAGCGATGATCTGCACCTAAGTCAATAATCAACGCATCCGGATTGATCTTTTCAATGTCTCGAGTGATTTCGGCAGACGCTCCGTGCGGCAAACCAAGCACGACGACGTCGTGATCGGCCAACACCCGCGCGTCCAACGGCTGAAGCTCAAGATCTCGCAGTGGCCGCAAATGCGGCTGATGTTCACCCAACAAACCACGCGACGAATGCGCGCACACCGTTTCAATTTTGGCCTGAGAATGCCCGAGCAACACCCGTGCCACTTCGCCACCGGCATATCCTGTGGCACCCGCTATCGCGACCGTATATGTCATACGCATAACTATACACCCGCCTGCATGCCAGCGAAATTGTTTGCCTGTGAAAGCAACCACCCATAGGCCTCACCAGCGCGTTCATTCACATACTCGACACAATCATGTAAGATAACTTGAACGAATCCACTTTGGATTCGATTTTTATGTTTCTAGTAGGAGTGGGACATTGCACAATATTGACCCTCATGGCATTCTGCCGGCGGAGCCGGATCAGAAGACAGCCGCAAAGTACTGGGCGCTCTTGCCCAAGATCGCCATTGCGATCCTTGCTGTAGGCGCTATTGCCGCCGGAATTATTTGGATCGCCAGCTCGGGCAGCACCGGGCAGGACATCTCGATCCTCACGCTCATCATTTCGTTCGCCCTCAGCATCACCGTTATGTCGATTCGCGAACTGATTGGAAAGGGGAACTAAACCGTGCTTATTCAAGGCGTCACATATAACACGACCATGGCGCTCGTCGCGGGTGCCATCTTGTTGATGATTCCTCTTTTCATGCGCGACGTGACGCACCGTCAGCGCGTGTCTGTTGCTGGGTGGGGCTACGCATTCATTGCTAGCGGTTTCTTCCTCGGCGTTTCGGGCTTCCACATGATGCTCACGTGGCCGCTGAAGGAAGTCGAGGGCTCGTTCTGCTGTACCGTCGATAACGTCACCTTCGGCGAACCGGCAGCTCTCTTCGGACTTCTCGCCTTTGTTGCAGGTATCATCATCGTTTCTTACCAGAAGAAGGTGGACGGCGGTCAGACCGACATTGACCTGTTCCACAACCTTCGCCCGATCCTGTTCATCGCCGCACTCGGTGGCTTCGGCCTCATCCTCTTCGGTATCGCAGGCATGCACTTTGGCATGTGGCGTCCGCCGACGATCGAGCCGATCGCTCGCCTCTTGGCAGGCAACCTTGCCGAGCCGCTCTTCGTCATGACCCTTTACATGGGCACGGGCGTGACCGCAATCCTCGCCCCGTTCATCCGGGAAAACAAGTGGGTTGCCCGCATCTTCACGCTCTTCTCGTGGGGCCTTGGCATCCTGTGGATCTTCCTGGCGCTGACTGTGTTCTACAGCCACGTCGGGTTCTTCCCGCAGCCTGACGGCACCTACATCTAAGGTGTAGCTCAAGCTAGAGATAATAATCGTGGGCGGGATTTGATCCCGCCCACGATTTGTTTTCTACCAGCAAGTTTCACGGCACCGTAAGGCTTTGCGTTTGCCCACGCACCACGGTGATAGGCACCTGTTGGCCGACCTTGTGCAGGCCCGTAAAATCCATTCGCGCGTTAGACTCCTCCGCCTGAACCTTGGAGGTTGCGACGTAAACCTGCACGGTAGCTTCCGCGTTTTCCAGCTTGGTCAAATTCTCGTCGTCAATAAATTCAAAAGTCGCAGGTGGATCAAACACCGAAAGATTAGCGTTACTTTCCGCCGTTATCGACACCACGTCGCCGTTCGCATAGGTTTCAATACCAACCAAATACACGTCAGCATCAATATTGGGCGTCACTAAAAGCGTGAACGCATCTTCACTAGGCTCGCTAGGGTCACTAGCCGATTCGCCACATCCGCACAGCGCCGCGATCAACGTGGCAACACAGAGTAGACCGGCGCGTCTGTAACGCCGGTCTACTCCCAGTGCTTGAGCCATGTCTAGCTCCGCAGTTCTGCTCCGAAGGCCTTGGCGCAGGCCTTGACGACCTTATTGCGCACCTGCGCAATCTCCTCGGCATTCAGCGTGTGGTCGGCACGCAAACGCAGAGCGAAGGCCAACGACTTCTTGCCCTCGGGGATCTGATCGCCCGTGTAGACGTCGAACAGGTGCACGTCTTCAAGCAGCGCACCTGCGGCGTCCCTGATCGTATTGGCAACGGCAGCGGCCGTGGTCGAATCGTCGACGACGAGCGCGATGTCCTCTTTCGCCGCCGGGCTCGTCAGCACCGGAAGAATGCTGAGCGCCGCTGAGCCTCGCGCCGCGATCAGCGCGTCTACATCAAACTCGAAGGCGACCGTACGGGCAGGCAGGTCAAAGGCCTTACACACTCGCGGGTCGAGCTCGCCCGCATGACCAATCAGCTTCTTACCGACGCTCAGCGCCGCACACCGCCCTGGATGGAACGGCGCACGCTCGGCTGCCTTCACCTTGAGGTCAAGGTCAATGGTACGTCCAGCAGTTTTCACGGCCTCGATCGCATCGCGCCAATCCCACACTTGCGCCGCAAAACCAGCGACGCGTTCGGTGACAGTAGGTGTTGCCACCCCTGCCACGTGATGAGGCTGTGCGGGGATACCGGCAAACATCTGAGCTAGCTCAGCATCGCTCGGACGGGCGCCCACACCCGGCGTGGTAGCCGGTTGGATACCTGCCGGGCGTGTAACAAGGCCGGCTTCAAAAATAGCCACTGTGGGATTTCCACGTGCCACGTTCATCCGTGCCGTGTCCAGCAACGAGTCAAGGATCGATGTCCGCATGTACGGCGCGTCATCCTGCAAAGGATTGCTCAGCCGGACGGCGAGGCGACGCTCGTCGTCGTCACTGATCTGCTGCCGATCAAACACCGAGCCGGCCACGAACGGGTAAGACAGCACTTCAACCCAGCCCTGTTCGGCAAGCGCACGGCCAATATCGCGGCGATGGCGCTGCGCGGTGGTCAGCCCCTCCCCGGCGGAAGCCGCCGGAAGTTTGCTCGCCACCTCGTCGTAGCCAACGAGCCTGGTTACTTCCTCCACGAAATGCGCAGGACCAACCAGATCCGGCCGCCAGCTCGGCGGCGTCACCTCAAGCAGATCATCGCCAGCATCGGCCACGGCGCAGCCGATCTGTTCGAGCACTCCAGTAATCTCCGCCTTCGGCAGGTCCAAGCCTGTCAGGCGAGCGACCTCACGGGTGTCAAACACCTGAGCGCTCGGAGCCACCGTCTCATTGAAATCGAAATTCGCTTCATCAATCGTGCCGCCGCCGTACTCAACAAGCAGATCGGCCACGCGCTGAGCTGCAACCGGCGCAACTGCCGGGTCCACCCCACGCTCAAAGCGTTTTGATGCCTCCGACGGCAACTTGTGCTTGCGCGCCATCCGCGCCACCGAGACCGCATCAAAATGCGCCGCCTCAATGAGCACGTTCGTCGTGTCGGCAGTGATCTCCGTGTCGAGACCACCCATCGTGCCAGCCAGGCCGATGACGCGCTCGCCCTCGCCGCCCTCCGAATCAGTAATGACTAGGTCTTCGCCGTCGAGGGCGCGCTCCTGGTCGTCGAGTGTGACGAGCGTTTCGCCCGGGCGTGCCCGGCGCACAACGATCGGTTCCACGAGCTTGTCCAGGTCGTAGGCGTGTAGGGGCTGTCCGAGGTCCAGCATGACGTAATTCGTAGCATCCACGGCCAGCGAGATCGGCCGCATCCCGGCGGCAGTCAGGCGATCCTGTAGCCACTTCGGGCTCGGTGCGTGCGGGTCAACCCCGCGCACGATACGCGTGACGAAACGGTCGCATCCTGGCACGCCGTGAATCGGCGAGTCGTCGTCAACCTTCACCTTGAAGCCCTTGCCGTTGACCTCCGGCAGGCCGCCAGCAAGGTTTTCCGCCAGACCGCGGTCGGTGAACGCCGCGCCGGTCGAATGCGCATACTCGCGCGCCACGCCACGCATTGCGAAGCAGTATCCACGATCGGGTGTCACGTTGATTTCGAGCACTTCACCGCTCAAACCAAGGTAGTCCAGCACGTCCTCACCGATGGCGGGCAGGCCCTTGTCGGCAGCCTCGGCATCCGAGCTGGCAAGCACGATAATCCCTGAATGATCCTCACCGAGCCCAAGTTCGCGCTCGGAGCAGATCATGCCGTCAGACACATGACCGTACGTTTTGCGGGCCGAGATCTGAAAATCACCGGGTAGCACCGCACCGGGTAGCGACACGACGACGTAATCGCCCACCTCGTAATTGTGTGCACCACACACGATCCCCCGCGACGCGACATCGGCAGGCTCTTTGCCCTCACCCGGGGCGTCGTTATGCTCACCTACGTCAACACGCGAATAGTTGATTGTTTTTCCGTTGGTCTGCTTCTCTTTGCTGACGGTCAGTACTTTTCCGACGACGATCGGCCCGGAGACGTCCGGGCGGTGGATCTCTTCTTCTTCCAGTCCGACCTTGACCAGATCGCGTGCTAGCTGCTGCGCCGTGAGCCCTGCGGGAACCTCAACGTGGTCGGCAAGCCAATCAATATCAATCCGTGGCATTTATGCGCCCCTTCCTGTGGTTCCGAACTGGGTGGAGAACCGGACGTCGCCTTCTACCATGTCGCGCATGTCCTCAATTGAATTGCGCAACATGAGCGTACGTTCGATGCCCATGCCAAATGCGAATCCCGTGTACTCATCCGGGTCAATACCGGCGTTGCGCAACACTTCGGGGTTGACCATGCCGCAGCCTCCCCATTCGATCCAGCCCGGGCCGCCTTTCTTCTGCGGGAACCACAGATCCATTTCGGCCGACGGCTCGGTGAACGGGAAGAAGGACGGGCGCAGTCGGGTCTTCGCTTCGGGGCCAAACATTGACTTCGCGAAGTGGTCGAGAGAGCCCTTCAAGTGTTCCATCGTCAGCCCCTTATCCACAGCCAATCCTTCGATCTGGTGGAAAACGGGAGTGTGCGTGGCGTCAAGTGCGTCGGTGCGGAACACCTTTCCGGGGCACACGATATAGATCGGAGGCTCGTTGTCGAGCATCACCCGTGATTGCACGGGCGAGGTATGCGTGCGAAGCACGAGCCCGTCGGTATCCGTAACGCGTTCGGCGCCCGCGGACGTTACTCGTTCCACGCCGGCCACATAGAACGTATCTTGCATCTGGCGGGCCGGATGATCCGGTCCGAAATTCAGCGAGTCGAAGTTAAACCACTCGTGCTCGAGCTCGGGGCCTTCCGCAACTTCCCAGCCCATAGCCACAAAGACGTCGCAAATATCTTCCATCAGGACTGGGAGCGGGTGGCGTGCACCGCGCGGATTGCGCCGGGTTGGCTCAGTGACGTCCACACGCTCTTCACGCAGCACGCGTTCCTGAGCCTCGGCTTCCAGACGTTCCGTGGCCTGCGCGAGCGCCGCTTGGATCTCTTTGCGTGCTCCGCCCAGCAGTTTGCCCGCGGTTGGCTTATCTGCCTTGTCAAGATGGCGGATCTGCATGTTGGCGTGCGTGATGGGCGCATTGTCACCGCTGTGTGCGAGCCGTGCCTCTTTCAGTTCCTCGAGGCTGGTAGCTCCGGCGAATGCTTCCTTCGCAGCCGCAACGGCCTCGGCAATCCCGGCCTCATCGAGTGGATTGAGAGTCATGTTTACCTTTCCCTTGCCCGCACGGCCTGAGCCGGCGGGTTACCGCATATAGTCTAGTCACTTCGCCCGCCCACAGCATTGTTGCTCAGTGTGCGAAAGCCCAATGTTTTGACCGTGGCGGGCGTTAGGTAAACACGACCTCGGCGATTGGCCCCGACCACGCCTCCAGTTCGGCGACGGCGATCTGCGGCCAGCCGTGAACTGCACAAATCTGGTTGACGAACTGCTGTGCCCACACTTCGTACCATGCCGAGTTCGGGTGGAACAGATCCGATGCGTGGTAGTCGAACGTGTAGGTTCGCCACGGCAGGTTGCGTGAATAGTTTCCGATGTCCACGAGATGATGGTGGCTACCCGCCACATGACGATCGACCGTGGCGCAAAACGCTGCTGCCTTTTCTTCTTCCGGTAGCTTTCCGTATGAGGGCACATTCATCACGAACGTGCCAGCCGGAAGTTCGTCCACAAGGCGTGCGTAATCGCGTGCGAAGATGTCTTCGGTGAGCCAGGGCTGACGCACGTCGTTACCACCGATGTCGAGTGTGACGACGTCGGGAATGATCGGCTTTCCACCGATACGTAAGCCGGCCAGTTGCGGCAGCTGAGTGCCCAGAACTGATTGGACCATGCCACCTGAGAGCGACAGGTTCAGCAGAGCGACCTCGCGCCCCGAGCCCTGTGCGAGTGCCTGTGCGACCCTCGGCACGTAGCCTTCTTCAATCTCGGTGGCGCCCAAGCCCTGCGCGGCTGAATCTCCGAGCGCCACATAAACCAACGGCAGTTCCTGACCGGCAGCGGCACGCTCATCCAAGTCTGCCAAAGTTGCCTGCAGGTGGCGTTCCCAGTACCTGCGAAACGGCGAATTCTGCCGCTTGACTTCCCCGGCTTTACGCATCACGCCAACGCCCGCGATCCCCACGGCAGCCGCAGCCACATACTTATTCATACTCATAACCTCATCCTAGATCCGCCCACCGACATCCGCGCTGGTAGCCCATCCGTTAGCGTTCGTTAACTCCGCGCAGATACTGGTTTGGCCACGTGACCGGCTCCCCCATCTGTGCCGCCCACTGCCGAGCAATATACGGATGATGGAGGGCAACCCTTCCGATGTAGACGACGTCGGCATGCTCGTCATGAACGACGACGCCGGCCTGGGTTGCGTTCGCGATGAGTCCGGCCACGCCCGTGCTCGCCCCGGTCTCTTCCTTGATTCGCCGAGAAAATGGCACCTGATATCCCGGCCCAGTCGGTATCCTCACGGGCACGTTACCGCCAGTGGACACGTTCCAAAAATCAACTTCGGGCAGCTCACGGACCAATCGGATCGTCTCGGCTACTTTCCAGCCCTCACTGCCATCGTGCGTGCTTGCCGTTTCCTCAAGCCAGTCAGTGGCCGAGATCCGTGCGATCAGCGGCACGTCACCTATCGCTTCACGTACAGCCCGAACCACGTCCGAAAAGAAACGGGTACGCCCAGCAAAATCGCCACCCCACTCATCCTCGCGCCGGTTCGACACCGGGCTCAAAAACTGGTGCATGAGGTAGCCGTGCGCGCCGTGCAGCTCAATCGCCTTAAATCCAGCCTCGACAGCGAGTTTGGCACTTCGCGCGAACTGACTGATCGTGTCAGTGATCTCGGCGGCCGTCATCTCGCGAGGTGTTCCCAGCTTGTCGTCATAACCGATCGCGCTTGGTGCTATCGTCTCCCAACCGCCGTCGCTCACGCTGACACTACCGCGACCTTCCCACGGCACCTGCGACGAACCTTTCCGCCCGGCGTGCCCAATTTGTATCGCTGGGACGGCGCCGCCCGCCTCGATAAGCCCAGCCAGCTTTGCGAAAGCCGGGACGTCGGCGTCGTTGTTGAGGACCAAGCAGTGCGGCGAAATCCTGCCCTGCGCCGTAATGCCTGTGGCTTCCACGGTGACGAGCCCGAAACCGCCGAGGGCGCGCGACCCATAGTGCTGGAAGTGCCACTCGTTCGGCCGGCCAAGATTCGGCCCGTCCGACTCCGCTGAATACTGGCACATGGGTGCCAGCCACAGGCGGTTGCTGATGTCTAGTCCGCGGATCGTGATGGGATCAAAAAGGTGCATACCGGTAAGTGTATTGCCGGCGCATCGCCCGTGGTACAGATCACGCGGCTAGCGGAACTGGCCGCGTTGGGCTGCCGCACTCGCATAGATACATAGGCTTGCGGCAACTGCAGCGTTTAGCGACTCGGCGTGACCCCACAGTGGGATGCGCACGACGTCGTCGGCAAGTCCCAGATGCTCGCCGCTTAAGCCGTGTGCCTCATTGCCGATGAGCCACAGGGTTGGAACGGAAAGGTCAAGGCATTCCGATCCGATCTGTAGCGAGCCCGAGCCGTCCGCTGCCAACACCCGCATCCCGGACGCCCGCGCGCGTTGCGCAACCTCGCCCACATCCACGCCCGTCACAACAGGCAGGTGAAACAGCGAGCCCGCCGTCGAACGGATCACTTTGGGATTGTAGAGTTCCACGCTGCCGTGGCCGAGCACGACGCCGTCGGCGCCCGCGGCATCTGCCGTACGAATGATTGTGCCCAGATTGCCCGGGTCTGCTGATTCCACCAGGCACACAACGAGCGCAGGTTTCGCGGCGAAGAACTCGCCCAGCTCGACCTCCGCTGGAATGTTCATGACTGCCGCCAGCCCTTGCGCGTCTGTGCTGATCTGCGCAAACACGTCTTCAGGGAGCACGTGCGTATACGGATCAACCTGCGCGGCCAACTCATCGATATCTGGGTGAGCTGCCAGCCCCGCCTCGGTGACGTACAGGTCACGCACGCACTGCGGCGCAAAGCTGAGCAGTTCGCGTACCGCCTGTGGACCTTCAACAAGTGCCTGGCCATAGCGCTGGCGATGACGGCGCTGGCGCAAGGCAATAACTTTCGTGATCTGCCCCGTCTTGTCGGCTAGATAGCGCCGGGGCATTTAGAGATCCTTCAGCCGCGGTGCGTTCAAATCCTTCTCGGAAATCATCGCGCGATCCGCAGTGTCAACCTTGATCGGCCACTCAATCGCAAGATCCGGATCGAGCGGAGCGAGCGCCGAACCAGGCATACCTGGGCGCCACTCCTTATCGAAGAAGTACAGGTATTCGGTGTCCTCAACCGCCTGGAAGCCATTGCACACACCCTGCGGTACGAGCACCATGACACCCGGAGTGATATCGACCGTGACCACCTTGCCGTAGCTCGCTGAGCCTTCGCGAATGTCCACGTACGCGCCAAAAGCTTGCCCGGCCACAACCGTGACCAGCTTGGTCATCGCCTCAGCGTGCAACCCGCGCACTCCCCCGCGATGTGTGAACGTGTTATTCGCCTGTTCGAAATCAGAAACAATACCGTTGTCCTGCAACCATGACCGCCGCACGAGCTCCCTGATCGTACCGCGCTCGTCAGTGACCTGCTTCGGAGTGATGACGAGCAGGCCGTCAATATCAGTGGTGCTGATCTTTGGCTCAATAATCTCTACCACGAGGGAATCCTTTCACTTCGCGTTAACTCAGCCCAGTATAGACGCGAGCGGAGGTATCCCGCAGGATACCTCCGCTCACTAAGTGCTACGCTACATCGGCCTCGTTAGGCGACCGGAGCGTTCACATCTTCCGGCAGCGCCTTCTTCGCGATATCAACCAGAGCCTTGAAAGCATCCGGATCGTTAACAGCGAGCTCGGCCAGCATACGGCGATCAACCTCAACGCCAGCGAGCTTCAGGCCCTGCATGAAGCGCGAGTAGACCATGCCATGCTCACGCACAGCGGCGTTAATGCGCTGGATCCACAGCTTGCGGAACTCGTTCTTACGGACCTTACGATCCCGGTAGTTGTACACGAACGAGTGTGTGACCTGCTCCTTGGCCTTGCGGTACAGGCGCGAGCGCTGGCCGCGGTAGCCCTTGGCGCGGTCCATCGTGGTGTTGCGCTTCTTGCGCGAATTTACGGCGTTCTTTACGCGTGCCATTTAATTCTCCTACTACAAATATTTACAGGCCAAGCATGCGCTTGACGGCCTTCACATCTGCCTTTGCAACCGGCTGATCAGTCGACAGGCGCCGGGTACGGCGCGACGACTTGTGCTCGAGCAGGTGGCGCTTACCTGCCTGCTGGCGCATCAGCTTGCCGGTTCCCGTCACGCGGAAACGCTTCTTGGCACCCGAGTGGGTCTTCATCTTTGCCATAATGTCCCTCAATTTCTCGCCGCTACTGCGGCATTTGCGCTCCGGGTGGAGCGTGTTGATTACGCGTCTTGTGCCGCCTGCTCAGCCTTGCGCTTTGCGCGTTCGGCTTCGCGGCGACGACGCTGATCAGACTTGGTTTGTGCCTTGCGACGAATCGGAGCGAGTACCATCACCATGTTGCGTCCGTCAACGCGCGGCGCGGACTCAACAGTGGAGTTTTCGGCCGTGTCGTTGGCGATTCGTTCCATGAGGCGGAGGCCCATTTCTGGACGGTGTTGCTCGCGGCCCTTGAAACGTAGCTGGATCTTCACCTTGTCACCGTGGTCCAAGAACTTCTTCGCATTATTGATCTTGGTTTGGTAATCGTGGGTGTCGATTTTCAGGCTGATACGAATTTCTTTGAGCTGAGCATTCGCCTGGTTACGGCGTGCCTCACGTGCCTTTTGTGCGGCCTCATACTTGTATTTGCCATAGTCCATCAGTTTTGCGACTGGGGGCTTGGCTTTCGGGGCCACCTCAACAAGATCGAGATTGGCTTCCTGAGCTAGACGCAGGGCGTCTTTTACGCGAACAACACCGACCTGCTCACCGCTAGGCCCGACAAGACGTACCTCAGAAACGGTAATTCGATCGTTGACTCTTGGCTCGTTGATAACGGCTCCTCTTCATCCTTCTGGCTACTGCGCGCGAAGTTCCAGAGGGCGCACGGGAACGACCCGTCTTCACTCTTTACCCGGTTCCCCATTTTCGGAAACACGAGGTGGGATTAACTCCGCTTGCATTCCGGCTGTGCCGGAGGTGGTCAGTAACAGATCATAGCATCCGCGTGGCACGGTTTCTAAGCGTGTGGGCGTGGATCAGCCCACACGCGCGCGTGCGGGTTGTATTTCGACGACGTCGAGTCGGGCTCGCACATAGCTATCGGTGGCGATGATCGCGGCGACGGTGTGAACAATGTTGTGTGCGTCGTCCCGGTTAGCCGTGGCGTCCAGATGTATGACGACGACGGCGGCGCCGCTCGCACCCGGAACGATCTCAATGCTCTCAAGCCCGGGTAATTCGCTGCAGCCACGTGTGAGCCGCTTCGTGATCTGCGGGTCTGACCACGGGCCGTGCCAGGCGGTGCCGCTTGCCAGTGCGGCAACGGCGGATCGGCCGAGCCACGTCATGTTGGCACACCCCTCGTCAAGGGTGAGCACGCCGTCGGCGCGTTGCATGGCAGCTGCAGCAACCGTGGCGATATCGAGCGGTACTGGTCGAGCTGTGCCGTGCCACTCGCGTAGCGCATCCACACTGGAAAAAATGGGTAGGCCCTTGCGCCCGCCCGGGAAGTCAACCGTGACCAGCTCTTCATCTGGGCAGCCGTACGGATCAGCCCCCTGCTCGTCGTGGATAGACGCGCGATCTCGCCTCTTTGGTGGCTCGTGCGGAATAACAGGCACGAGCACGCGGCCCAAGGCTGCGACGATCTGTTCCGTCCGCACGTTGTCCGCAGCGCGATAAGCCTGTGCTAGGCGCGGGGTGATCCGCCCGTCGTCGCCGGGAAATGGATTGGGGCGAAAGAGTCTATCGGGCATCGCCGTCGGCAATAGCCAGCGCCTGTGGGAGCGTGAACTTACCGGCGTATAGCGCCTTGCCCACAATTGCTCCTTCCACGCCGATGTCGGTGAGCGTGCGCAGGGCTGCGATATCCTCCAAGGACGACACGCCGCCGGAGGCGACGATCGGGCGATCCGTGCGCTCGCACACCTTACGCATGAGCTCAAGGTTCGGCCCTGAGAGCATGCCGTCGGTTTTCACGTCGGTAACCACGTAGCGCGGGCAGCCGTCGTCGTTGAGGCGGTCGAGGGTTTCCCACAGGTTTCCGCCGTCTTTTGTCCATCCGCGTGCCGAGAGCGTTTCGCCGCGCACGTCCAAGCCAACCGCAATTTTGTCGCCATACTCTTTGATAGCAAATCGCGTCCACTCCGGATCTTCGAGCGCGGCGGTTCCCAGGTTGACGCGCGTTGCACCTGCGTTGATCGCCCGCTCAAGTGAGGCGTTGTCGCGAATCCCGCCAGACAGTTCGATCTTGACGCCCGTCTGATTTTGCACAATAGATTTCAGCAGGTCGTGATTCGATCCCCGCCCGAATGCCGCGTCGAGATCAACGAGGTGGATCCATTCGGCGCCCTGCTCAACGAACGTCGCAACCGCTTCTGCCGGGTCGCCGTACACCTGTTCCGTACCGGCTTCCCCCTGGTTCAAGCGGACTGCCTTGCCGTCAACAACATCGACAGCCGGGAGTAGTTCAAGACGCTTTGACATACATATCCTCTCTTTGCGGCCTTCAGGGCCTGTTTTCTTCGCCATCTTCACCGAGCAGTTGTGCCACGTCTTCTACCGTGAGCTCTGCCGTGGAGATCGCGTCCTTGTCAAGATCGACGTCACCCAAGACGAGACTTTCAACTTTGGAATCGACAGTGTTGAGCAGCATGCCTGCGGCTACCTCGTCACCACGTTCACCACCCACGTAACGTACCGCGGTGACGAGCCCGGATACGCCCACTTCGGCTCCGACGTCGTCGCCAATTTCGGCCGTAAGCAGCACGACGCCGTAGTTCGACAGTTGCGACAGCGGACCGGCAATGTTCGCCGGATCGTCCGACGGGTCCGAAGAATCGGCCGACTCGGGTTGTTCTCCGAATAGTTCAGCAATATCCCAGTCTGTGAATTCGGGTTTGCTCGTTTCACGCACCACGCACACCCCGGATTTGGTGGCTATAACGTGGGCGTCGATCCCCCGCAGGCGTAGCACACCGGCTACCACCTGCGGGTTTGGGAACGGCGTGAGGACGACGTAGCGCCGCTGGCTCACAGTGCGCCCTTCGTGGACGGCACCCCGTCAACCCGAGGATCAAGCTCAGCCGCGGCACGCAATGCGCGAGCGAGGGCCTTAAACTGCGATTCCACGATGTGGTGCGGATCGCGCCCGTACACGAGCTCGATATGCAAGCAAATGTCTGCGTTCAGGGCGAGGGATTCGAACACGTGCCTAGTCATTGACCCGGTGAAGTGCCCGCCGATCAGGTGGTATTCCTGCCCTGCCGGCTCGCCACGGTGGACCACGTAGGCACGCCCCGACACGTCAACGACGGCGCGTGCCAGCGATTCGTCGAGTGGAACGAGCGCGTCGCCGAAACGGGCGATGCCCTTCTTGTCACCCAGCGCCATTTTGAGTGCCTGACCCAGGCAGATCGCCGTGTCTTCCACGGTGTGGTGGACGTCAACATGTACGTCCCCTTCTGCCTCGACTTTCATGTCGATGAGCGAGTGCTTCGACAGCGCAGTGAGCATGTGATCATAAAACGGCACTCCCGTGCTGATCTGGGACTTGCCTGTACCGTCCAAGTCGATCTCAACCTTGACGGACGATTCACTGGTGATTCGTTCAATCTTGCCTATACGGCTCATCTCATGGCCTCCTTAAGCCCCGCAACAAACGCCTCGTTTTCGTGAGGCTGACCAATACTAACCCGGAGCCATCCCTCCGGCCCGACTTCACGTATTAATATGCCCTGATCGAGTAGCCGCTGCCAGACCTTGTGACGATCTGCAAACGTGCCGAACATGATGAAGTTAGCATCCGACGGCGCTACGTCCAGTCCCATTCCGGTGAGCGTGCTGGCAAGCTTATCGCGTTCTTGGCGAATCTGTTCGACTTGCTCCATCAGCGAATCTCGGTGTGCGAGCGCTGCGAGCGCAGCCGCCTGGCTGACGGCAGACAGGTGGTAGGGCAAGCGCACGATCCGCACGCTGTCAATGATCTCTTGGCTTGCGGCCATGTATCCGAGCCGCAGCCCGGCTGCCCCAAAGGCCTTCGACATTGTGCGGGTGACGATCAAGTTCGGGTACTCATCCAACAGTTCGAGTGCGCTTGGCACGCCTTCCCGGCGGAATTCGCCGTAGGCTTCATCAACGACGACGATCGCGTCCGCCCGATCTGCCCCACCAGCGCCTTCCGCGCCATTGGTGAGCTGCGGCCCGACGCCACGGCTAGCTTCAAGGATGCGTTGCAGGTCGCCTGGTTCTACCGCCGTACCTGTTGGGTTGTTGGGCGATGCGATGAGCACGACCGCCGGGCGATGCTGTGCAAACTGATCTGCCAACGCAGCGCAATCGATGGAAAAGTCCTCGCGGCGTTCGATTCCCACGAAGGTGGAATACACGTTGCGCGCATATTCGGGATACATGGAATACGAGGGCGTAAACGTGAGGACGGTACGGCCGGGGCCTGCGTATGCTTGCAGGATCTGCGCCATGACTTCGTTGGATCCGTTGGCTGCCCAGATCTGGCTTGCAGGCAGGCGCACGCCCGATTCACGGGCAAGATAGCCGGCGAGTTCACCGCGTAGTTCGAGCGCTTCGCGATCTGGGTAGCGGTTTAATCCGGCGGCCGCGTCAGCAACCCGCGAGGCAATCTCAGCCACGACCTCATCGGCTGGCGGGTATGGGTTTTCATTCGTGTTCAGCACGACTGGCACGTCGAGTTGCGGGGCGCCGTAGGGTTCTTGGCCTGCAAACTCTGGGCGTAGGGCGAGTGGCATTATCGCTCGGCCTCCCCCTTCACAGCGGGCTCGTTGGCGGTGCGGATCTTGAGCGCATCACCATGGGCCGGCAGGTCTTCCTCGTTAGCGAGCGCCACGAGTGGGCCTTCCATGGATGCCATCGCTTCGCGCGTGTATTCGATTTCCTGCACCGGTTTGATGTAGGCCATGACGTTGAGCCCGGCAGCAAAGCGTGCGGTACCACCGGTGGGTAGCACGTGGTTGGATCCTGCCATGTAATCACCCAGCGGCACAGGCGAATACGGGCCGATGAAAATGGCGCCCGCGTTGCGGATCTTTTGCGCGTCAGCACGCGCATTTGCCGTGTGAATCTCCAAGTGTTCCGCGGCGTAAGCGTTCGCCACGTCGATGGCGGCCGCGACGTCGTCAACAAGCACGATCCCGGACTGCGGCCCGCCGAGCGCGGTACGTACCCGTTCGACGTGCTTCGTCTGCTCGACTTGCGCAATGAGCGCCTGCTCGCACGCGTCCGCAAACTGTTCGGAGTTCGTGATGAGCACGGAGGCAGCGGCTGGATCGTGTTCGGCTTGAGACAGCAGATCGGATGCCACATAGTCCGGATTTGCGCCCTCGTCGGCAATGACCGCGATTTCAGTGGTGCCCGCCTCCGCGTCGATGCCGACGACGCCGTGCACCGCGCGTTTTGCTGCGGCCACATATATATTGCCCGGGCCTGTCACGACGTCGACAGGGCGGCATAGAATCTCCGGATCTGCTGTTCCTTCTTCGCCGCGCGCACCATAGGCGAACATGGCAACCGCCTGCGCACCTCCAACGGCATAAACCTCGGTCACGCCCAGCAACTTGCACGCCGCCAAAATAGTGGGGTGCGGAAGGCCGTCAAATTCTTTTTGCGGCGGAGAGGCGAGCGCGATTTCACTCACGCCTGCCGCTTGCGCGGCGACGACGTTGTGCACCACCGACGACGGGTAGACGGCAAGCCCACCCGGCACGTATAGGCCAACCCGCTCGACCGGTATCCAGCGCTGGCGCACCACACCACCTGGCACAATGACGGTTTCTTTCGGCTCGGGCAGCTGAGCCTCGTGACCTGCCCGATTATGGTCAATCGACAGTTGTAGGGCATGGCGCAATTCGCTACTGAGTTCCGCTTCAGCCTTATCAATAGCTTCCGTGGGCACACGCAGATGCTCTGGACGCACGCCGTCAAACTTCTGTGCGAGCGCGCGCAGGGCTCCCGCTCCGCCGTCGCGAACCTGGTTAATGATTGGGATAACCGATTCCAGTGCGACGTTGATATCCACGCTCGCACGCGGTAGCCGCTGGGCGATCTCGGCGCGCGAGAGTGTAGTTCCACGAAGGTCCAAGCGTTGCATCATGCTCACCATTGTACGCAATCACAGGGACCATCTACTTTTTCGTTCAGGTGGCGGTATCCGTGCCCGGCTCGAGGGGCGCCCGGACGGCGTCGATCGCGCTCCCAAAGCGGCGATCGCGCTCACTGAAGGCCCTCAAGCATTCCCAGAGCGTATGCCGGTCAAAATCTGGCCAAGGGACATCGGTGAACATGAACTCCGCATAGGGAGATTGCCAGATGAGGAAGTTCGACGTGCGCTGCTCGCCGCCAGTGCGGATAAACAGGTCGACGTCGGGAAGATCCGGCTGGTACATGTAGCTACCCAGCAGTTCGGGCGTGACTTGGTCAGGGGTGATAGTGCCCGCGCGCACGTCGCGTGCAAGTTCAGCGGCGGCGTCCGCGATTTCCGCTCGCCCACCGTAGTTGACACAAAAATTCAGCGTGAGAACTGTGTTGTTGCGCGTGAGCCGTTCGGTTTCCTTGAGCTGTTTGAGAACCGAGCCCCACAGCCTGGCTTGCCGGCCAGACCAGACCACCTTGACACCCCAGTCGTTGAGTTCTCCGCGGCGTTTGCGGATAACATCGCGTGAATAGCCCATGAGGAAAGAAACTTCACGCGGTGAGCGTTTCCAGTTCTCGGTAGAAAAGGCGTAGACGGACAGCACCTCAACACCGGCGTCGATAGCTCCGGCGATCACATCCATGAGGGCGTCTTCACCAGCGCGGTGGCCTTCTGTGCGAGGTAGGCCGCGAGCGTTAGCCCACCGCCCGTTGCCGTCCATAACAATCGCCACATGCCGCGCGCCATGATGAGCTGTCACTGCTGTTCACCAATCTCCACCATGTTCAAGGATTTCACTTTTGATTCAAGCTGCCATTGCACGAACGCCGCGATGAGCGGCCCGGCTTCTTTACGTGCCGACGTTGGGGCACGATCAGCAATAAGCCAATCCCCTTCAGCAAGGGCCGCGATCAGCTGCCATGTTTCCACCGCCGGAGTTGCAGATCCCGGTGGTCGGCAGTCATCGCACACCGCTCCGCCGGACTGCACGTGAAAAGCCTCGTGCGGACCTTCACCGCCGCACAGCGCGCACTCAAACACGGCGAGCGCCCAACCGGATAGCGCCATCGCACGAAGCATATACGAGCCAAGCACGAGATCGGGTTCGTGTGCTTTCGTGGCTACCGCATGTAACGCGCCATGAAGGAGCTGAAACTGCGCTGGATCCGGGTCATCTCCCGTGAGCCGGTCGGCGAGCTCGAGCATTGCCGACGCCGTCGTATACGCACTGTAACTGGTCACCAGTGTGCGTCCGTACTGGTTACGCGACTCGACCTGCGTGATTGTATCCAGATTGCGGCCCTTGTACAGCTGCACATCCACCATCGAAAACGGCTCGAGCCGGGCACCAAACCGCGACTTTGTACGCCGCACACCCTTGGCCACTGCACGCACCTTGCCATGAGTTCGACTCAATAACGTGATGATGCGATCGGCCTCGCCAAGATCGTGGTGGCGCAGCACGATCGCATCGTCACGGTAAGTCTTCACACGGCCAGTATACGGCTAGCGCAAGGCCCTGTTGATCGCGGACACGATGGCTTTAAATCCGGAGGTCATCGTGGACGGGTCGATACCCACACCCCACAGCACTTGACCGTCCACGTCGCATTCCACGTACGAGGCCGCAGTCGCGTCTCTGCCTTCTGACAGCGCGTGTTCGGCGTAGTCAAGAACGTGCACGTCAAGATCAAGCTGTTCAAAAGCCCGCGTGAAAGCATCGATCGGGCCGTTACCGCGCGACTCAAGCGTGTGCGTGATCGTCTCATCACCCGCACGCTCGCGCAACGTGACAGTCAGATGCGTTTCCTTACCCTCGTCAGCCGTGGTAGCGGTAATACCATGTAGGCTGAACCGGCCCCACGGTTTCAGCCCGTCGACTTCCGTGTAGGGCAGGTATTCGTCCGCAAAAATCTTCCACAGCTCATCGGCCGTCACCTCTTGCCCGGTGCGGTCCGTAAAGTTCTGCACAAGATTCGACACCTCAATCTGCAGGCGCCGCGGCAGATCCAAGTTCCTCGTGGACGACAGCAGATAAGCCACCCCACCCTTGCCGGACTGCGAATTCACACGCACCACGGCTTCGTAGGTGCCGCCCACGTCCTTTGGATCGATCGGGAGGTACGGCAGCTCCCACAGCACGGCGTTCTCGTCTCCGCCTGCGGCTGCCACCTTCTTCGCCCGGTCGGCAAAGCCCTTCTTAATCGCATCCTGGTGCGAACCGGAGAACGAGGTGTAGACCAGATCGCCGGCATACGGTGCGCGCGCGGGAACTTCCATCTCCGTGCAATATTCGACGACCTCGCGAATGCGCGGCAGATTAGACAGGTCCAGTTGCGGATCAATGCCGTCCGAGAACAGATTGAGAGCCACGGTCACCAGATCAACGTTTCCGGTACGCTCCCCCTGGCCGAACAGGCAGCCTTCCACGCGGTCGACGCCGGCCAGCATCGCCAGCTCCGTGGTCGCCACGCCTGTTCCCCGATCGTTGTGATTATGCGCTGATAGGCACACGAACTCACGCCTCGACAGGTTGCGGCTCATCCACTCGATCTGATCGGCGTACACGTTCGGAGTGGACCGCTCGATTGTGGTCGGCAGGTTAAGGATCACTTCGCGATCTTCTGCCGGCTGCCAGACGTCCATGACCGCCTCGCACACCTCGAGCGCAAAGTCGAGCTCGGTATCCACAAAGATTTCCGGCGAATATTCGAAGCCCACCACGGTTTCATCCCCGAAGGACTTTTCCATGTGAGCCACAACTTCCTGGGTTCCGGACACCGCGAGTTGCTTGATCTGCTCTTTGCTCATCCGGAACACGACGTCGCGAAACACCGGCGCAGTCGCGTTGTACAGGTGCACGGTCGCACGCGGCAAACCTTGGAGCGCCTCGATCGTGCGGTGAATGATTTCCGGGCGGGACTGAGTCAACACCGAGACGGTGACGTCCTCTGGAACGGCGTCGTCGTCAACAAGCGAACGCACGAAATCAAAATCAGCTTTCGACGCCGCCGGGAAACCCACTTCGATTTCCTTCACGCCGATCTCCACAAGCAGATCGAACATCTTGCGCTTCTTGTCTGGATCCATCGGATTAATGAGCGCCTGATTGCCGTCCCGCAGATCCGTCGATAGCCACCGGGGCGCCTTCGTAATCCGATTATCTGGCCAAGTACGGTCAGGTAGGCTCACCGGATTCGTATCGAGAAAATGCCGATACTTAGAAATTGGCATCGCCGATGCCTGCTGACGATTAGTAAACCCGTTGGTTTTCATAAAAGCTTCTCCTACAGTTCAATAACGGATATTCCAGTTAGCCAACACAAGTACCCGCGGGGAGGGGTCAGCTGGTGACCTCGCCGCGGCGAATAAGTAGGAGCAACGAAATGTGCACCCTCCTAGATTACCCCGCAACTTTCAAATTCTCAGTTGGACGTCCAGAAAGTGAACGACGCCGCGCTGCTAGGCGTTAATCTCAGCAACAACCACTGAAATGTTGTCATGGCCGCCGGCGTCGAGCGCGGCTTCCACCAGATGTTCGGCAAGATCTTCCACACTCACATGCGCTTCGGCGTCGTTGCCAAGAAAGTCTGCGTTCATGAGGCGAAGAATTTCGGCGTCATCCAACTCGTCCGATAGTCCGTCTGAACACAGCAAGACCACGTCGCCCGGCACCAGATCGACAGCGGTAAATTCCACGGCCGGTGGCCCATAGGTGCCGATCGCACGCGTGATGATATTCCGCCGCGGATGGTTGTGTGCTTCTTCCGGCGTGATCTCGCCCGCGTCCAACATTTCCTGGACGAGAGAATGATCGTGAGTGACCCGCAGCAGCTGACCGGCACGATAGCGATAGGCCCGCGAATCACCAACGTGAAACACGAGCGGCGTCGCACCCAGATGCAAAGCCGAAAGCGTCGTACCCGCAGCCCGCGAAAAGTTGAGAATCCGAGTCACAGTATTGCCAGACCCTCGCCCCTCAAGGTGCCGGCAAATCTTGTCTGCAACCTCGGTGAGTGCTCGCTGGACGGCCTGCTCCCGCTCGCCAAGATCACCGATCACGTCAAGTTCACCGGCAATCGCGGCGAGGCCGTCTATTGCGTATTGCGCCGCCACATCACCAAGCGTGTGCCCGCCCATGCCATCAGCGACGGCAAGAAGGCGCTGAGATGTGAACACCCTGTCTTCGTTACGACGCCGAACCAGCCCCGTGTGTGATAAGGCTGCGGCTCGTGCAGTTAATGTGTTCACGATGTCCCTTTCGTCGGCTACCATACTACGCGTATGTGAACTTTGCCGCTGTTAGTTATGCCCCTCCTAATTCAATACACTGGGGTACACGCCCCAATAGGCAAGAGCGAACAGCAAAAGGGTCTGCCCCGCAGTCAGGATGAACAGGCTAACGGCCGCCCACCGAGTCTCCATTCGGTTGGCACGCCAGATTCTTAGCGCCCGCACCAGCAAGTACACCGCGCCCAACGCGAGAATCTGTAAGATCAGCCATCCGCCTTGTACCACCCACCGGTTCGTCTCATAGCTCAGCGCCAACTCGGCCAGCGCAACCACGTAGACGATAAACACGACCCAGGTAAGAAGTATCGCCGCTGAGCTGGTCACCATCGGGCGGCCCACCCCCTGATAGTTTTGCCGCGCGCCAACGGGGAGCTTACCCACGATGAGCAAGCCCGCACCGACGATTGTCAGCGTGACACCGGCCGCTAAGGTCACGAGCATCGCGTGTCCGGATCCGAACCACCTCGGCGTATCAACGGTTTGGGCAACATAGTC
Organism: Trueperella bialowiezensis; assembly: GCF_900637955.1. NCBI lineage: Bacteria > Bacillati > Actinomycetota > Actinomycetes > Actinomycetales > Actinomycetaceae > Trueperella > Trueperella bialowiezensis. Next base: position 2,005,848 of record NZ_LR134476.1, on the reverse strand, counting down.
TTGGCGCGGCTGTGCACCCGCCACTATGTCACTGACGTAGACCGAACTGGGCAGACCGTTAATAAAATCCGCGATATCCCGGTATGGAGCGCTTTGAAGTTCGCCGTCGATACGCAGGCCGTGGTCAGCGCCGTCGTAGTAACGGACGAGCAAAGATCTATTGTTCGCTTCTGCAAGATCACGCGCCAACATGATGGGCCCTTGCACGATCGGCATCGAAATATCACGCGTACCGTAGGCCATAAACACGGGCACCGTAATTTTGCGATGGTACGGACTGGGATCGAAGTTGGCGTAAGCAAAATTACCGTCTGCAATTGCTCCCGAGATCAGGCGCGGGATCGCTAAGTACAGCTGCTTAGGGGCTCCGATTTCTCGCAAATATGTGTCAGCCGCGAGCGCCCCCTGTTCCCTGATTGGCATGACGGGATCGGAGACGAGGATTAAGAACGCTGTGCGTGGGTCACGTACCGTCGAAATCGGTGCGATGAGTGCACCTTCTGATTCACCGTAGTAGCCGACGTCGCGTTCGTAGACTGAGGGCTGGGAGCGTAACCATTTCGCTACGTCATGGTAGCCGTCTGCCAACGATTCGTAATCCCGGGCGAGTGTTGAATAGCCGTCTAGGTTCTTGTCGGGGACGGCGGTGACGATTCCTGTTGAGGCGAGCCACGTGGCGTGCTCGGCGAACGCCTCGTGGGTGGACGTTCCTGTGCCGTGTAGGAAGACGACGCCGGGGCGCTGGCCTTCAGCGCCCACGGGTTCGCGGAGCGTCACCCTCATGGGTTCGCCGTGTTCGCGTGGCACGTCGTGGATGGTCTCGCGTACCTCGTAGGTTCCTAGTTCTGGCGTGTCTACAGCCGAGGTGACCTCCGTGGAGCTTGTTGATGGCACGATGAGGTTCGTCATCGGCTGCGGATTCCACGCGGGCCCGGCCCACGATCCCCACAATCCGAGGATCAATACTGCAAGCAACCACACCACCGCGAGTGGGACTCGCGTGCGTTTGTCTTCTTCGGTAGTACTCAAAAGCCGAGCCGCCCGAGCATCTTCGGATCACGTTGCCATTCTTTAGCGACTTTGACGTGCAAGTCGAGGTAAACGGGCTGACCAAGTAGACGTTCAATGTTGTGCCGTGCCTGCTGGCCCACCTTCTTCATTCGCTGCCCGCCTTTTCCGATGACGATTCCCTTCTGGGAGGGCCGCTCGACGTACAGGTGGGCGTTAATAGCCATGACCGGCGGGCGCTCATCACCCTTTTTGCGGGGCCGTTCGATCATTTCTTCGACGACGACGGCGATCGAGTGCGGCAACTCTTCACGCACGCCCACAAGTGCGGCTTCGCGGATAAGCTCAGCGATCAGCTCTTCTTCAGTTTCGTCTGTGATCGTGTCTTTCGGGTAGAGCGGTGGGCTTTGTGGCATGAGTTCGATAAGCAGATCGCCCAGCAGGTCGACCTGTTCGCCGGCCACAGCAGACACGGGAACGATCTGGGCGAACTCGTGCATCTGGGAGACCTCAATGATGCGCTCGGCTAGCGCTTCCTTCGTCACTTTGTCCGTCTTGGTCAGCACCGCCACGATGGGGGCGCCAGCTTTCTTGACCTGGTCGAGAATGAACCTGTCGCCTGGCCCGGCACTTTCGTCGGCAGGCATGCACAAGGCCACCGCGTCCACATCGGCTAGTGCGGTTCCCACCATGTCGTTGAGCCGCTGCCCGAGTAAGGTACGCGGCCGGTGCACCCCAGGAGTGTCAACGAGGATGAGCTGGCCGTCGTCGCGATGGACGATCCCGCGAATCACTCGGCGCGTGGTTTCCGGCTGGTCAGCCGTAATCGCGATCTTCGTGCCCACCATGGCGTTCATAAGCGTGGACTTACCGGCGTTTGGCCGCCCGACGACGGAGACGAAACCAGCTTTAAAATCTTCAGGAAAATCAGTCATCGGAGTCGTCCTCACGCTCGTGTCTCATTTGGACTATCACCGTCGATAGTCGTTTCTTGCGGCCCTCAAACCTGTCCGCCGTCATCAGCAGACCGCCAGCTTCAGCCTTCGATCCGCGGATCGGTAAGCGGCCAAGCTCTTTCGTGAGGAGCCCGCCGATTGTCTCCACGTCGTCGTCGTCAAAATCTAGACCGAAGAGGTCCCCGATGTCATCAATTCCCATTCGAGCTGGCACGCGGTAAACGCCGTCGTCAATCTGTTCGATCTCGGGCTGAGCGCGATCGTGTTCGTCGACAACTTCGCCCACAATTTCTTCGACGACGTCCTCGATCGTCACCATGCCGGCGATACCACCGTATTCGTCGACGGCAAACGCGATATGGTTCTGGCTCTTTTGCATGAACTCTAAAAGCTCGTCGGCAAGCATGAACTCCGGTACGAACTGTGCCTCACGCATAACATCCGACACCACGAGCCCTTCGGTGTCACTGCGCCTGTGCGTACGGCGAATGACATCCTTGAGGTAGAGCACGCCCAGCAGGTCATCGACCGACTCGCCGATCACTGGAACCCGGGAAAAGCCCGACCTTGTGAAAAGCGACAGCGCCCTGTCCAGTGTCTCGTTCGCATCAATCGTAATCATGTCCGTACGCGGAACCATCACTTCACGAATAATCGTGTTCGACAGTTCGAAAATGTTTTGCAACATGGACCGCTCGTCGTCTTCCAACACGTCAGACTCCGACACGCGCTCAACCATCACCTGCAGTTCGTGCTCGCTACGGTGCTCACGCTCTTCCTCGTTCGGTTCACGCCGCGTCACGAAAATCGACCCGATTCGGGCCAGCGGCCACACGATGCTGGCTGTCATCCCCAACACTCGCGCCGAATGCCTACGCCCAAGATCCGACGGAATCACGAAAGCCATGAGAGCAAACAGCGCCGCCGATATGCCTAACGTCAACGCGAACGCCGTCCACACACCATCCACATACCGTGCAACAATGACGGCCACGCCAAATGCCACACAGACGATAAATAAGGTGCGCAAGGCTGATATTGCTGCGAGCGCGGCCGGGCGCCGATCATAAATCTTGTCGAGTTTGCGTTCGCGAGCGTCTTCTTCCACGATCTGCTTGATTCGCATACGTGACACCGAGTTGAGGGCCTGCGCGATCACGCCCATCAAGGCAGAAAGAAGGAGGCTAATTGCGATCAGTGCGATAATCATTCGGTGCCCATCACCGGCGCTGTCTGGTCAATATCGCCCGAGCCTTCCTCGCGAGGCTCGCGAGCAAGGAACGTGAGCAGAAGTCTGCGTTGCAGATCAAACATTTCTTTCTTTTCTTCTTCTTCCGCATGGTCGTAGCCGAGCAGATGCAAGATGCCATGCGTGACGAGCAGCAAGATCTCTTCCATCGTGGCGTGCCCTGCAGCAAGTGCCTGCTTAGCCGCAACCGCCGGACACACGACGATATCGCCCAACAAGCCAGGCGTGGGCTCCACCCCAGGTGGCGCGGGGCGCAGTTCGTCCATAGGGAAAGACAGCACGTCCGTTGGCCCTGGCAGATCCATCCACTGTTCGTGAAGCACCGCCATCTGCTCCTCATCAACGAGGAGGATCGACAGGTCTGCCTGCGGGTGGACCCGCATCTCGTCGAGCACATAGGCTGCTAGCTCCGCTATTTCAGCTACCCCAACAGCAGGTTCGAACCCGGATTCGTCATTAACGTCAATCATCGCCCACCTTCTTCGGCATCATAACGCGCATATGCGTCGATAATGTCAGCGACCAGCCGGTGGCGCACCACATCGGCAGACCCCAGCTCGATGAACTTGATGTCGTCCACATCGCGCAAAATTCTGCGCACAAGCCCCAGCCCTGAACGCTGATTGCGCGGTAGGTCAACCTGGGTCAAATCACCGGTGACTACCATCTTGGACCGATACCCCAGGCGGGTAAGGAACATTTTCAGCTGTTCCGGAGTGGTGTTTTGTGCCTCGTCCAAAATCACGAACGCATCGTTGAGCGTGCGCCCGCGCATGTATGCCAACGGAGCCACTTCGATCGTTCCGGCGGCGAGCAGTTTAACAATCGCATCCGAATCAATCATGTCATACAGCGCGTCATACAGGGGGCGCATGTACGGATCGATCTTATCGTTGAGCGAACCGGGCAGATAGCCGAGCGATTCGCCCGCTTCGACGACAGGCCGCGAGAGGACGATCCGCGAGACTTCCTTTTTCTGCAGTGCCACAACAGCCTTGGCCATCGCCAAATACGTTTTACCGGTGCCGGCAGGGCCGATTCCGAAGACGATCGTGTTGTCATCGATCGCATCCACATACGCTTTTTGGCCAAGGGTTTTGGGCCGGATCGTCTTGCCCCGGTTGGTGAGGATGTCAGAGTTGAGCAGGTCTGTGGGTTTGGCAAGCCCGGATCGCAAAATGGTAATCGCACGTTCAACGGCGTCAACTGTTAAATGCTCTCCGGTTCCTGCCACGGAGATCAGTTCGTTCATGAGATCGGCGGCAAGAGCGACGTCGGCTTCCGGGCCGCTGAGCCTAATATCTTGCCCGAGCACATGAATCTGGACGGGCTCTAGCCCGGCTTCCAAAGCTCGTAGCACCTCGTCGCGATGCCCGAGAATGTTGATCATCGGAATGCGTTCTGGAACGCTTACGGTTGTCTTAGATTCCATCGTTTCCATACTAACCGAGCTTTGCCCTGATCACGGCACTTGCCCACGCGCCTGCCGTTGCAGAACGGAGCACGTGTGCGCCGAGCAGTACCGGGCTCGCCCCGGCCTGCGTTAAGGCGTCGACTTCTGCCGGGCTGATCCCTCCTTCCGGGCCGATGATCACCATGATCTGCTCTGGCCCGGGTGTGTGCGGGAGAACATCGACGAGCCGCTGCGATGCCTCTTCGTGGCATAGGAAAACTTTTCCGGGAAACTCGGCGACCAGCTGGGCAAGTTCCGGGCTCGTCACCACGGGCTCGACACGCGGTACGAATGCTCGCCGCGACTGTTTGGCCGCCGCCCACGCAGTATCTTGCCACTTTGCTCGGCCCTTGCCGGCTCGGGCGGCGTCCCAGCGGACAATCGCGCGCTCGCTCATCCACGGAATGAACGCGTCAGCCCCAAACTCAGTGCACGTTTCCACGGCCTGTTCCGAGCGACCACCTTTGGCAAGGCCCTGCACGATCGTCAGGTGAATCCGCGGCGGTTCTTCCTGAAGTCGGCGAACCACTTTCCCGCGCACCTCGCTTTTTGCCACCGCCTCGACCTCGATAGTCAGGCGTAGCCCTTGCCCGTTTGCGACGTCGATCTGTTCGCCCGGCTGGGTCCGCCGCACCGTGGCTGCGTGGCGGCCTTCAGCTCCGCCGAGAATGACGACGTCGCTATCAGCCAGGTCCGGATCCAGATAGAGCGGCCTTGTCATCGACTTGTAAACCGCTCTTTCAAACGCGAAAAGACCGACGACGTGGTTTGCACAAGCTGCGGGGTGTCTTCTCCACGCATCCGAGCAAACTTTTCAAGGAGTTCGCGTTGGCCAGAATCCAGCTTCGTGGGCGTTGCAACTTGAATGTGAACTTTGAGGTCGCCGCGCCCACCGCGGTGGATCCGCCCCACACCTAGGTGCGGAAGTTTGATGACGTGACCGGACTGCGTACCAGGTTTGAGTTCCACTGTTTGTGTGCCGTCTAGCGTGTCGATCTCAGTGTGCGCACCCAGCGCCGCCGACGTCATCGGCACTTCAAGCGTGCACAGCAAATCATCGCCGTCGCGAGTAAACACTGGATCGGGCGCGATCTGTACTTCGGCGAACAGGTCGCCAGCAGGCCCGCCCGCGATTCCTGCATCGCCGCGGCCTGCAAGGCGGATGCGCATTCCGTTTTCGACGCCGGCCGGAACCTTGATCGTCACATTCTGGTTTGCTCGCACGCGCCCCTCCCCCGAACACTCACCACACGGGGTGACGATCACCGTGCCGAAACCTTGGCACTGCCCGCACGTCGTTTGAGCCATGACCTGGCCGAACAGGGACTGGGTCATCCGCTGCGTGGTGCCCGTGCCGTCACAGTTCGTACACGGCACGGGTTCCGTACCCGGCTCGGTCATATGCCCATGACAGTTGGGGCATTCGATGACGGCGTCGTGATTAATCTCCTTATCCGCGCCGAACACGACGTCGGATAGCGTCAAGTTCAGCCGAATAAGCGAATCCTGGCCGCGCCGAGTACGAGAGGCCGGGCCGCGGCGCGTATTACCGCCGCCAAAAAACGTGTCGAAAATATCTTGGAAGCCGCCGAATCCAGGTGCTGCCAGCCCGTTGCCGGACACGGCCGCTTCCCCACCAATATCGTAGAGTTGGCGCTTTTCCTCGTTCGACAGCACCTCGTAGGCCTTGTTGACCTCTTTAAACTCTTCTTCCGATCCGCCCCCGGCCTCGTCGGGATGCAGTAGACGTGCCTTCTTACGGTACGCCTTCTTAATTTCTGCCTGAGTAGCATCGCGGCTCACGCCGAGAATGTCGTAGTAATCAGCCACCTGTTTCCTTATCAATTAGCCGAAAGAATGTCGGAGAGATATTTTGCCACGGCATACACCGAGGACATCGCCGCCGGATAGTCCATCCGGGTCGGCCCAATAATGCCAAGTCTTGCCACTGTTTGCTGGTCAGAGCCCACATAGTTGGTGGACACCACAGAGGTTTCACTCAAAGCATCATTCACGTTTTCGTGCCCGATATCAACACGCAGCCCATCTTCCTTGTTAGCGAGCATGCGGAGCAACACGACCTGCTCTTCTATCGCGTCGAGCACGGGGAAGATGGATCGTTCAAAGTCGATGTCGTAGCGTGTGAGGTTTGCTGTGCCAGCGACGACAACGCGCTCTTCGGCCTCGTTGCGCAAGGTATCGGCAAGAGCTGTGCCGATCGTTGCGGCGGGCGCGTGAAGGCGCTTGGGAAGACGCTCTTGCACAGCCGCGAAGGCGCCGTCTATCTCGGCCAGTTGTAAACCTTCCAGCTCCTCGTTCAAGGCCGTGCGCAGTTGCGCGAACTCCTCATCAGACAGGCCGACAGTGGTTGTGACAACGCGCTGTTCCACACGCCCGGCGTCGGTAATAATCACCAGCAGAGCTTTCGACTCACTCAGCGCAACGACCTCAACGTGCCGCAGTGCCGTGCGACGCAACGACGGGTATTGCACCATCGCCACCTGATCCGTGATCGAGGCGAGAAGCCGGACGGCCCGGGCGATGACGTCGTCGAGATCGACCGCTTCAGACAGCATTTTTTCGATTGCGGCCCGCTCCCCCTTGGACAGCGGCTTGAGCTCGGCAATCTGATCGACGAATCGGCGATAGCCCTCGTCCGTGGGAACCCGGCCGGCGGACGTGTGCGGCTGGGCGATGAGGCCTTCTTCTTCCAACGCGGCCATATCATTACGCACGGTCGCAGGAGAAACCCCCAAATGGTAGCGTTCAACCACGGCGCGAGACCCAACGGGTTCGCCCGTCTTCACGTAATCTTGCACAATCGCGTTGAGCACCAACGCGCGCCTGTCACGTGCCACGACACCCTCCTCGCAATAGCACTCAGTCCTTTCGAGTGCTAATTCTACGCCGTGTCGAATAATTATCCAGCGGGCAAACTGACTACGCTCATCCCTATGGCTCCAACACAATTCTCTGCCGACCGCTACGGCCACGACGTGCTGGCCGCTCAGCCCGCGCCTGCAAGCCGTGAAGTTCCCGTGGAGGTCGGCATGGTTGTGGAGGAACCAGCCAGCGGTTTCGTCGGAGAAGTCATGTCTGTAGGCCGGGTGGCTGGCCAGTGGCAGATGGAGTTGGAAGACGCCGATTATCGGCGCCGTTCTTTCCCACTCGGCCCGGGCTTTTGGTTGGAAGGCAGACCCGTGTCGCTCACCCCTCCGCCGCCCAAAGACGCGCACGTCAAACCGCGCAGAAAAATCACTGCCTCCGGCTCGTTCCACGTTGACCACGAAGCACGGGTGGCCAAAGCCTCACGGATCTGGGTGGAAGGCAAACACGACGCCGAACTCGTGTCAAAAATCTGGGGCTCCGACCTCGCCTACGAGGGCATCATGATCGAAGAGCTCTTTGGTGCGGATCACCTTGAGGACATCCTCACAATGTTCGGCCCAAGTGACGCTAAACGTGCAGGAGTCATGCTCGATCACCTTGTGCCCGGCTCGAAAGAAGCGCGGATCGCACAGCGCGTGCAAGCAATGCCGGGCGTACTCGTGCTCGGCCATCCGTACGTGGATATTTGGCAGGCCATCAAACCATCCGTGATCGGGCTTCGGGCCTGGCCCGCCGTGCCACGCGGTGAAGACATCAAGGTGGGCACGCTCGCACGGATCGGCTGGCCACACGCCACGGCCGAAGACGTGGGGTTGGGGTGGAAACGAATCCTCGACTCGGTTCGCGACTACCGCGATCTGGAGCCCGCGTTTTTAGGCAGGATGGAAGAGCTCATCGATTTCGTCACCGCCGCCGGCAACTAACTCCCGCCCGCGCCTACTTCCACACGCTAGCGGGAAGATGGCGAATAATATCCGGTGCTTTCTGTGCCACCGTCTTCAGCCGCTCGATCTGGTCGTGACGTTTGCCATCAAACATGTAGGTGATCATGTCTCCACAAAAGTGTACTGCTTGCAGGCCGGGCCAACCGGCGATAAAACGCCGAACGGCGTCGTTAAGAAACTCTGGCACGTCACCATAACCTTCGTAGGTGAGCTCGCCGTCCGATACCCGTACTAGCGCTTCGGAAAACTCAGCTTCTGTGGCATCCGAACGCTGCGGCACCTCAATCGTAAAAAACATGTGCGTGCCAATCGAGGGCGCAACGAAGGAAACCGCACGCCACATCGGAACCGCTCGGCGCGGCGTAATCGCCTCAATGCCGGCAGCCTTGACGGTGATCGGCCAAAACTCGGGCGTGTACTCGGCGCGGAGCAAGAACTTAGCAAGGTTGTCAACGGTGTCTTTGACCCGCCAGCCTTCCGAGCGCATCCGCCCCTTTAATCGCGAGGCCTCGTCCCACGTTCCGGTGGACTTTTTCGATATCAGCGTATGCAGGGTGTAGAGCGTAGGCCCACCAAAGAGCACGGCGATCATTGCGATCACGATGTAATCACGGACGAAAATGATGCCCTCCGATCAAAGAAGTGCGCGTGTGACGGTATCTGCAAGCAGCCTGCCGCGGCGCGTCAGCCGTATCCGCCCGGCGAAAGCCGCTTTGGCTTCGATCAGCTCATCACCAATCAGCTGAGCCACAACCTCCGCGGGCGTGTTGTCAGGAATCACAATACCCTCTTTCAGCCGAATACCGAGCATGATGTTTTCCTCGCGCCGCTCCTGGGCGTTTAACTGTTCGCCGTCCGCAATCGGCAGCTCCCGTCCGGCAAGCTTCTGGCTGTAGGCGATGGGGTGTTTCACGTTCCAGAATCTCACGCCGTCAATATGTGAATGTGCGCCTGGGCCGAATCCCCACCAGTTCGAGTTCGTCCAATAGGCCCGGTTGTGTTCGGACTGCCGGCCAGGTTTGGCCCAGTTGGACACCTCGTACCAGTCATAGCCTGCTGCGGTGAGCGAGTCGTCAGCCATCTCGTATTTGGCGGCCAGCACGTCCGGATCAGGTTCGGGGAGCAGGCCGCGGCGCACCTGCGCACCCATTTTCGTGCCGTCCTCAATCGTGAGCCCATAAGCCGAAATATGCCCAGGTTCTAAGGCGATGGCCGCATCCAGTGAGGCCTGCCAGTCGTCTAAGCTCTCGCCTGGCGCGCCGTAAATCAGGTCCACCGAAAACTCAAGGCCGAGCTCGCTCGCCCAGCCGGCCACGGCTTCTACCTGACCGGGCGTGTGTTGCCGGTCCAGAACCGCCAGCACGTGCGAACGCGCCGACTGCATCCCAAACGAAAAACGGGTGAACCCAGCCTCTTGCAGCTCGGCCAAATACTGTTTTGTGACAGTCTCCGGGTTCGCCTCCGTTGTCACCTCACCAGCCGGATGCCCGAACGCATCGCCTAAAGCCTTCAGAATCCGCGCGAGGTCGCGTGCGGGAAGCAGAGTCGGCGTTCCGCCGCCGAAAAACACTGTACGCAGCGGCGCTACCGGCTCGATCAGTGCGCGCGCCGCGTCAATTTCGCGTAGGAGCGTGTCAGCAAATTCCGCTGCGCTTGCGCCCTGGCCAAAGTGAAGATTCGTATACGTGTTGAAATCACAATAGCCGCACCTAGCAGCACAAAACGGGATATGTACGTAGGCGGACAGCCGATCTACCGGCCCTGAAAGCTGCTCAGTAGTGAAAGGGTCAGCCACTAACCCGGATCGCCTCGACGTCGTAAATCTTCCGGCCAGCTTCAATGCCGCGCTTTTCGAAGCGGGTCATCACTCGGCCCGACCACCTGTCTGCAAACCCGCCCTGGTATTGGCCTTGATCGGCCGGGTCGGGGTTCTTGGACGAAAACGGGTTGGAAAAATACGGGCTGTTTTGCACCACATCGCGCATCTGCCACGCGTAATCCGCCCAGTCTGTGGCCATCCGCCAAATCCCGCCCATCTGAAGCACGAGCGCGGCCGTGGCCGCGAAGTCGTCGCTCACCAGCCGGCGTTTGTGGTGGCGCTTCTTCCGCCACGGATCGGGGAAGAACGTCCACAATTCCCGCGCCCGCGGATTTGCATCCGGGCCGTCACGGAAAATGATCGGCAGCGCCTGGGCGGCGTCTACTTCCATGATCCGCACGTTACGCACGCCCTCACGCACGGCGGCATTCACACAGCGTGCGACGCCGGGGCTCCACGCTTCCAGCGCGAGGAAGTTCCATTCGGGGCGAGCCAGCGCGGCTGCCATCGTCTGCTCCCCCGAACCCGGACCAATTTCAACGACGAGCGGGCCAGGCCGGCCGAATTCTTTCGTTAAGTTGATGTGGGCGTCGTCGGCAATCGTGGTTTGCGCTTCACCTTGCGGGTAGTCGATCACGTACTGGTCGCCGAACTCGGCCATGACCTCAGCGTACTTGTCACCTAGGCGCGAGCCACGCCGTGAAAACGATCGGATTCGCCCGTAGTTCGGGTTGTTCTCGCTCATTTCTTCTTCGACTCCGGCATGTCCGAGGAAAGCGCTGCCACGAACGCCTCTTGCGGCACGTCTACGCGCCCAATCGACTTCATGCGCTTCTTTCCTTCCTTCTGCTTTTCTAACAGCTTACGCTTACGCGAAATGTCGCCGCCATAGCACTTTGCCAACATGTCTTTACGCAGGGCGCGAATCGTTTCGCGAGCAATAATGCGGCTGCCGATCGCAGCTTGGACCGGGATCTCAAACTGCTGGCGTGGAATGAGTTCCTTGAGTTTGCCGGTCATTTCCACGCCGTAGCGGTAGGCGTCGTCGCGATGCACGATCGCGGAGAACGCATCGACCTTTTCACCGTTGAGCAAGATGTCAACCTTGACCAAATCGGCCTCTTGTTCGCCCTCTTCCTTGTAGTCAAGCGAGGCGTAGCCGCGTGTGCGGGATTTGAGCTGGTCGAAAAAGTCAGTGACGATCTCCGCCAGTGGCAGGCGGTAGCGTAGCTCCACCCGATCTTCAGACAGATAGTCCATGCCCTGCATGGAACCACGGCGCTGCTGGCACAGGTCCATCGTTGCGCCCACGTACGACGACGGCGTCAAAATCGTAGCGTTGACCATCGGCTCGTAGATTGTTTGAATCTTGCCTTCCGGGAACTCCGACGGGTTGGACACCACGTGTTCGTGGCCGCCCTCTGCAATCACCCGGTAGATGACCGATGGTGCGGTCGCAATGAGATCAAGATCGAATTCGCGGGACAGACGCTCGGTGATGATCTCCAGGTGGAGCAGGCCGAGGAAGCCGCAGCGGTAGCCGAAGCCCAGCGCGACTGAGTTTTCCGGCTCGTAGGTCAGGGCGGCGTCGTTGAGCTTGAGCTTGTCGAGGGCGTCGCGAAGAGCCGGATAGTCGGAGCCGTCGATCGGGTAGATTCCGGAAAACACCATCGGTTTGGGATCCCGGTATCCGGCAAGTGGGGTGTCAGCTGGCTTGCGGGCGTCCGTGACCGTATCGCCCACGCGCGACTGGCGCACTTCTTTCACGCCCGTGATCAGGTATCCCACTTCGCCCGCGCCCAGCCCAGCAGCCGGTTTTGGCTCTGGAGAGATGACCCCGATTTCCAACAGTTCGTGATCGGTGTGCGTGGACATCATTTGTACCCGCTGGCGGGGTGCCAACGCGCCGTCCACCACTCGCACGTACGTGACAACACCGCGGTAGGAGTCATATACAGAATCGAAAATCATGGCTCGTGGCTCGCCTGCAGGATCGCCGGATGGTGCAGGGATTTCCTCGATAATCCGGTTCAGCAAGTCTTCAACGCCCTCGCCAGTCTTGCCCGATACTCGTAGCACCTCGCTCGGATCCACACCAAGCAGACCGCCGATTTCTGCCGCGTATTTGTCCGGATTGGCAGCTGGCAGGTCGATCTTGTTGAGCACGGGAATAATGGTGAGGTCGTTTTCGATCGCCATGTAAAGATTTGCCAGCGTCTGTGCTTCGATGCCCTGGGCGGCGTCGACGAGCAAAATGGCGCCCTCGCAAGCGGCAAGCGAACGTGAGACCTCGTAGGCGAAATCGACGTGGCCTGGCGTGTCGATCATGTTGAGCACGTAGGCTTCGCCATCCACCGACCATGGCATGCGCACTGCCTGCGATTTGATCGTGATACCGCGTTCGCGTTCGATGTCCATCCGATCCAGGTACTGCGCGCGCATTTCCCGATCAGAGACGATGTCGGTCAGCTGCAGCATCCGATCGGCAAGGGTTGACTTGCCGTGGTCAATATGCGCGATGATGCAGAAATTGCGGATCCTCGACTGGTCAGTCGCAGAGGGCTGAATCTCTTTCAGCTCAGCAACGTTCGAAACTGGCACGAAACTCCTTCAGATCATAGTTCTGTTCCACGATACCAGCGCCACCCGCCACGAGCCGCACCGGTACATGTGAATTTTCGCGGGCGGCGCGTCCTGGCAGCACGGTACTGCCAGCGGATGGCCACTCGTGACACAATGGGGCCATGAGTTTAGGTGCCGGATCACTCAATCTTGTTCTGCCTGTCCTCGAACGGCTTTCGCGCGCTCCCGGGCAGGCGCTCGTGGTCCTTTCTGCCGTAGCTAACGCTATTCTCCTCGTGGTCGGTTGGCTTGCTGGGAGCAGGCAGTCGAGCGTGTCGGCGTGGTTACCCTTTTGCGTCGGTTTAGTTTCCACTGGTGTGCTCGTTTTCTTTGCTGTGCGCCGCCAGCGTCTGGAAAACAGGCTTGATGCCTATCTTGATCACCGTGTTGAAGCCACCGCGGACACTCCTGCGGTTGTCATTGATGAGGACGGCAATACCATTCCCGGGCCCAATCCGGCAGGAATGAAACAAGAAGCAGAGCGGTTAGCGACGCGAGATCGGCAGCGCGCCGCTGAGGCCGAATCCGCGCACAGAAAAGACACGTTCATGGCACGTCTGGAAGCTGCGCAACGAGCAGCGATAGCCGCAGCTGGAGGTATCGAGGCCGCGCCGCATTTAAAGGACGACCTGCGCTGGACGATCCTCAGCGCAATCATCACGCTGGTGGGGTTGCCCGTCGTCGGTATTTTCACGCTCGTCGCATTCTTCATCCTATTTTAAGGGGTTATGTTGGTGGACAGATCAATGTGGTCGAATCTGAAGAGAATCACCCGGCGGCTCACGTCACTCGCCAGCCCGCCACCTCGCAAGCCTGGCACCTCACGAGCACCCAAGCGTGCTGCTTCACCATCTCCTCAGCACAGCGCCTCACCGTTTCCGGGGCCGCACGAGAAAGCGGTGGAATACGACGTCGCACGCTTCGGCCTGCCCGACTTCGAATACGAACCCGTTCGCAACGGGGCGCCTGATCCTGGCGAAGTTGTGTGGACGTGGGTGCCGTTTGACGAAAACGACGGGCGTAGAAAAGATCGCCCGGTGCTCGTCGTCGCCGACACGGAAGAGCACGTCATTTTTGCGCAAATGACGTCGAAAGACAAAACGCCAGCCGCCAGCAGGGAGGCCAAGCACGGCCGGTATTGGATGGACATCGGAACAGGCGGCTGGGATCCACGCAGGCGACCCTCCGAGGTGCGGCTCGATCGCCTGCTTGTAGCTCACGGCAGCCAGATTCGCCGGGAAGGCTCCTATGTGCGTAAAGATATTTTTGACGACGTCGTGCGCGCCATCAAGAATGTGCATAGCTGAGCACACATATTTGCCTGAATTGCGCGCTCAGCCAAATAGCGCTTCAATTTCGCTGCTATCTGGAACCCATCAAGCGTTATCACCTAGGGTGGGTGACGTAAGCGCCCCAGCGGCGAAGAACGAAAGAAAGGCGCAAACATGGGTCTCGCAGATGACGCGAAGAACAAGTTCGAAGAGACGAAGGGCAAGGCCAAGGAAACCATTGGCGAGAAGACGGGCGATGACGCCCTCGAGTTTGATGGCAAGAAGGAGCAGGGCTCGGCCGCCATCAAGGATGCTGTCTCCACTGTGAAGGACGAGGCGAAGAAGCTGGCCAACAAGGTTCAGGAAGCCTTCTCCGGCGATGATGACGAGGACAACAAGGCAGAGTAACACCAGCCTAAGTAGCGTAAAGGCTCTGCAAAAGTGAGCAGATGCACCGCTGTTCGCGCGTGCTCCCGCTTTTGCGGAGCCTTTCGCTTTGCTAAAATCTTCTCTTGGACTTTGAACCTGGTCGGGTGAAAGGTCCGGTCATTCTTCTTCCACGGGCGCCCCACGCCTCAGTCCGAAGGTGACAAGCCCTCAACCGACCGAGGCCCTTTGCGGCCACCATTTCAAACGAAAGAGTTATTCAGTGGCAAACATTAAGTCCCAGATTAAGCGGAACAAGACCAACGAGAAGCGCCGCCTGCGCAACAAGGCGGTCAAGACGGAAGTTCGCACCCTCATCCGTAAGACGCGTGAGGCTGTGGAAGCCGGCAACGTTGAGGAAGCCCAGGAAGGCCTGCGTGTTGCAAGCCGTAAGCTTGATAAGGCTGTGTCCAAGGGTGTTCTGCACAGGAACAATGCTGCCAACCGCAAGTCGAAGCTTGCCAAGCTGGTAGCAACTCTCGACAGCTAAGTTCTACAACTCAGCTAAAGATTGGGGGCGAGCCGTGTGGCTCGCCCCCAATATTTTTCAGACCGCTTTACAGGTAGCTGTTGATCTGCTCCACCGAGTCTTTGGCGTCGCCGAGCAACATCTGCGTGTTGTCGTTAAAGAACAGCGGGTTTTGCACGCCGGCATAGCCTGCGTTGCCCATAGACCGCTTGAACACGATCACTTTGTCTGCTTCCCAGACCTTAATCACTGGCATGCCAGCGATCGGCGAACCGGGTTCTTCAGCTGCAGGGTTGACCGTGTCGTTAGCACCGATGACGAGCACGACGTCGGCCTCACCCATCTCGTCGTTCACTTCGTCCATTTCGTACACGATGTCGTAAGGGACGTTAGCTTCGGCAAGGAGCACGTTCATGTGCCCGGGCAGGCGGCCTGCCACCGGGTGGATGGCGAACGTGACGTCCACGCCACTTGCTCGTAGCTTTTCCGTCATTGACGCCACCGGGTACTGAGCTTGGGCGACGGCCATGCCGTAGCCGGGGGTGATGACGACCTTCTTGGCACCCTTGAGCATCTCAGCGACTTCTTGCGCATCGGTTTCCGTATGCGTGCCGTAGTCCTTCGCTTCGCCCGAGATCGTGCCATCCGAGCCGAAACCGCCGAGGATCACAGAGACGAACGAGCGGTTCATCGCCTTGCTCATAATGTACGACAGGTAGGCACCCGACGAACCAACGAGCGCACCGGTAATAATAAGCAGGTAATTGTTCAGGGTGAAGCCGGCCATCGCGGCAGCCCAGCCCGAATACGAGTTGAGCATCGACACGACGACGGGCATGTCTCCCCCGCCGATCGCAGCCACCAAATGTACGCCCAGTGCTAGTGCAATGATTGTCAGCAAAATGAGCGGGATGAAACCCGAGCCTAGGGAGCGCGTGTGTGCGAACCAGACAATGAGCACAATCGAGATAACGATTGCTCCACCGTTGAGCCAATGTCGCGCCGGCAGCACGAGCGGAGCGCCGGAGACTTTTCCGGATAGCTTGGCGAACGCCACGATCGATCCTGTGAACGTGACAGCGCCGATGAAGACGGCCAGACCCACCTCGCCCATGTGGAAAGCGTTGTAGATGGAATCCCGGCCAGGTTCAAGGATGAACGAGTTGTACCCCACGATCACGGCGGCAAGGCCGACGAACGAGTGCAACAGCGCGATCAGTTCCGGCATCTGCGTCATCTCGACGCGGCGGGCAACCGGTATCCCCACGCCCGCACCGATCGCCAGAGCCAGAATGATAAGGATCGCGGCCAGAGCGGCGTTGCCTTGCACGTTGGCAAGAACTACCCAGATCGTGGCAAAGAGCGCCACGCCCATGCCGACCATGCCGAGGCGGTTGCCGGCCTTCGCCGTCGTCTGCTTGGACAGCCCCGCTAAAGCAAGAATGAAGAGAACGGCTGCCGCAATGTATGCCAGCGTTTGGAAGCGAATCTCAATCGGCATTTCCATAGTAACTAGATCCATGTTTAACTCCTATGGAACATCTTGAGCATCCGCTCGGTGACGGTGAATCCACCAAAGATATTGATCGATCCCACCGCGACCGCAAGGAACGCGAGGATTTGTACTGCCACGTTGTCGGAGCCGATTTGAAGCAGGCCACCGACGACGATGATTCCCGAGATCGCGTTCGTCACTGACATCAGTGGCGTGTGTAGCGAATGGGTGACCGCTGTGATGACGTAGAAGCCAACCACGACGGCGAGAATGAAGACCATGAAGCTGCCATCCATGCCCGGTGGGGCCGACAGGATAAGCCAGGCGAAGATCGCTACGGCGGCGAGCTTCCACCAGTGTTTAGCAAGCCAGGACTTTTCCTGCTGTGGCGGAACAGCCTCAGGTTGCGGCTGGGCGGGCGGCGGGCTCGCCGGTGCGGCCGACACTTGGACTGGCGGCGGCGGGAACATGATCTGATCCTCCAGCGTGACGAGCATTTGCCGTACGATCTCATCATCCAGATCGAGGTGGAGGTTGCCGTCTTTGCCCGGCGTCGTGAGCTTGAAGAAGTTGACGACGTTCTGGCCGAAGAGCTGCGAGGCCTGGCTGGGCAGGCGGCAGGCGAGCTCGGTGTATCCGATGATGGTTACGCCGTTGTCGGTGACGACCACCTCGTCAGGCTGCGAGCCGACGACGTTCCCGCCGTTTCCGGCGCCCATATCAACAACGACGGAGCCCGGCTTCATGTTTGCAACCGCGTCGGCGGTGAGCAGGATTGGGGAACGCTTGCCCGGAATAGCGGCCGTGGTGATGACGATGTCTGCCTCGGCGGCTTGCTGTGCGTATAGCTTTTCAGCTGCGCGGGCTTGTTCTTCGCCCATTTCTTTCGCGTAGCCGTCTGCGGATTCTTGTGCTGCCACCGGAATTTCAACGAACTGTGCGCCCATCGATTCCACTTGTTCGGCGGTTTCGGCACGCACATCGGTGGCCTTGACGATGGCACCCATCGATTTTGCCGTACCGATGGCGGCCAGGCCGGCAACGCCTGCGCCGATCACATAGACGGTTGCTGGCGGCACTTTACCCGCGGCGGTCACCTGCCCGGAGAACACTCGTCCAAACTGGTTCGCTGCCTCGATGACAGCACGGTAGCCGCCCACGTTCGCCAGCGAGGACAGCACGTCCATCGACTGCGCACGGGAAATACGCGGCACCATATCCATCGCCAAACCGGTAATCCCCCGGCTCGACAGCTCGCCTAGCAGCGCTTCGTTACTGCGCGGCGACATGCGTGCGATCAGCGTGGCACCGCGCCGCATGAGATCAAGTTCTGTCTGCCCGGGAGCGTCAATCGCCGTGACGATATCTGCCGCCCATACTTCTTCCTTATTCGTGATCAGCGCCCCGGCGTCGGCATAATGAGAATCAGGGAAACTCGCAGCCACGCCAGCGCCACTTTCGACAGCGACGTCGTAGCCGAGTTTGACTAATTTCCCTACCGTATCGGGAGACGCGGCAACGAGAGCCTGCCCTGCAGGCTCGCGGGGTACACCTATCCGCACCTTTGCTCCTTCATTCGTGTGTGCCTTGCGTGTTACGCTTTGGCCTCTTTTAGCTTAATCGCCTACGCGCGGGCGCGCATAAAGACACGGCGGTTACCGACGGGTGCGTAGCTTAGCGATGTTGACGATTGCTCGTTCGACTGCAAATTCCGGATCGCGTGATTGGCCTTTCACGTCCGCATCTGCTTGCGCGATCAGTCCGATTGCGCGGGCGAGAGTTTCGTTGTTCCATCCACGCAAGTCAGCTTTTGCTCGTTTGATCTGCCAGTCGTTAATCTTCAGGTGCACTTTGGTTCGTGCCGATCTCTGGCCAAGCACTTGGGCCATTGCGCGGAACTTCGCGGCAAGCGCCCCAACGATTGCGACCGGCGAGTTACCGGTAGCGATCGCGTGCCGTGACAGTTCAACGGCGCGGCCTGCGGTTCCTGCGACGACGGCGTCGGCCACGTTGAACGCCGTCGCTTCGACTCTGCCAGCAAAATAGGTATCCACGTGATCTTCGTTAATCGTGCCGTCCACATCCGCAAGGAGTTGGCTCACGGCGGCAAGCAGTTCGCGCAGGTCAGATCCCATGGCTGCAACGAGGGCGTCCACGGCGTCGGCTGTTATCCGCCGTCCTGCTGCGCGCACGTCGTTCATGACGAGCTTGTTCTTTTCGCTTGCATATTTCACTTTCGCGATTGTGACGGTGGGGACCTTGGCTTTGCGAAGCGCGTCGAGTACTTTTTTGCCGCGTGCTCCCCCGTTGTGGCGCAGCACGAGGATCGACTCAGGATCAGGGGCTTTGAGATAGTCCAGCAAGTCGTTTTGGAAAGGTGCGGAGAGCTTTTCTAGGTTGGGCACGAAGACCGCCTTGGGCTCCCCGAAGAGCGATGGGCTCAGCAGCACGGTGAGATCACCTGGCGCATAAGCTGCGGCGTCGATATCCACCAGGTCCGTGTTCGGATCGCGTTCGCGCAGACGCGTGCGAATGGATCGCACGGCGCGATCACCCAGCACGTCTTCCCCACTTTTGATCAGCATGATCGGTGCAAGCTCTACCTCAACCATGGCCACATTATTCCATGCCTGCACGGCTCGCGAAGACCGCTGTTGAAAACTAAGTAGGTACCGCTTTCTAATACCGGTTTCTGAGCGTAGAAAAAGCGAAGACGAGAACAGCTACAGTCATAGCCCACGTGGCGTTCGACGTCGTCACAAGCACATTCCATTCTTGGGGTACGTCTACCGTTCGATAGCCGAATCCGATCATTGGGAAAGCGCACAGCATCGGCGGCAACAGCTGCCATGCGCGATCAAGGAAGCCTGCTGAACAGATCGAAACACCAGCAAAGAAAGCTGTCGCGAACAGCATCGGCGGCAAACATGACTCAACGTCAAATTCTGCGTGTATTTGAACAAAAATGATCCCGACAATGCTTACCACTACAAGGAAAAAGCAAGTACAGCAAACGGTAAGACGACCCGATACTGTCTTGTCCTATTTCCACGTAAAAGCTCTTGATCGGAAGCAACAGGGTTTACTATAACTCCACAGAGTATGCCGAGAATGCATGGTAGAGCGCGGTAGATTTCTAACTCGCGAATCCCATTGAGCGCCATTATCCCATACGACGATGGCATGATCGCGAACGCGACAATCGTTATCAACACCGTAGCCGGTAAGATCACATGAATGCGCCGGATGCGCAGGAAAAGCAAACTGTGATTCCACTGCCTAGCCGAGAAGTTGCTCATAATGCTTCTCCAGCTCTTCAATGCTATTTGAAGCCGGGAACGTTGATGGTCCACAATAGCTGATCGATCCATTGTTCATAACAATGAGATCATCGGCTAGTACATGAACATCTTCGACGAGATGTGTGCTTAAAATGCACAGTGAGTTGGAAAGTGAACGAAGCAAGCGGCGGAATTGCGAGCGTTGCTTCGGATCGAGTCCCACAGTCGGCTCATCAAGGACAAGTAAGGGTGGCTGTCCGGCTAATGCAGCAGCAATTCCTGCTCGCTGATACATGCCCCCAGAGAGCTTTGACAGCCTGGTGCTAGCCTCGTCGGTCAGCTCCACCTTTTCTAACGCTTCTTGGGCTGCGCCAATGAGGGAACCGTTGTACTCACGCATCCACAGCGCATACTCAACAAATTCTTGGGTAGTGAACGACATATCCGCCTGATGATTCTGCGGCAAGTAACCGATTGACTTGCGTAGCACGCGTACGCTCGCCTTGTCACGAACGTCAACGCCTAACACACTAAGCTCGCCGGCCTGCGGAGAATACTGTGTGGTGAGCGTTTTAATTAACGTTGACTTGCCTGCACCGTTAGGGCCCAAGAGGCCGACCAATTTCGCCCCGGAGAGTGCAAACGTTAATGAGTGTAAAACCTCTTTTCTCCCGTAGCCTTGCACAAGGCTGTCGGCTTTGATGGTTAAACTATTCATGAAATTCACCCTTCAGAGATTTCGCAGGTATCACGAAAATGAGTGAGATAGTCCGCTAGCTTCGCGATCTGATCTTCACGAGAAAGCGGTGCCAGCTGAGCCCCAAGACTGTGACTAGATTCTGTGTATTCTTGGTTACCAGAAGAAAAATCTGAGTATCCGATATCACCGTATGTCCAGTTGGTCATCAAATCTAAAAGAAGAAAATGATTCATCCGGACCTCATCATCAGATAACGGACTAACTGAGCTATCACACTGCCATAATGAAGGATCAACGTAACCGCGGGCTGCTGCCCAAGATCCTTCAGCAGCACCAAATGGGTAGATTACTCTTATCTGCGTATATTCAGGATATTCCCGAACCGCACCATCAACAACTGAGGCTTCATCAGAAATTCTTTTGATGTTTGGCTCAGCATATAGCGTCGGCTCCATATCGGCTCCGATCGTATCCATCATTTCGCGAAAATTTTCAGCGTACATCACTAAGTGAGGCAACTTATATTCGTCTTCAGGCCATACACAGACCATGTCAGATCCGACATCCTGACAAGTTGGTGGAATGGCACTCGTACGCGGTTTGGTATCGAGCGTAATGGGAGTGGCAATCCAGACTGAAGCAACTACGACGATAAGCGCTGTCGTCCCCAGAACTTTTCTAAGTTGTATTCCCTTAGCCCAAACGCTTGTCCAAAGACCGCAAAGAACGATCATAGTAAGGATTAGCATTCGCACCAATGCGTTCATGTCGAAGCTGATCCACGTGTAAGACTCCCTTGCAGGTTGTATAGAAAACGTTAGCGCGAAAAAAAACTAAAACATATGACAGAAGTACACCGATAATTGGATTCTCAATAAGGAATGCGATGAGCCAACCCATCACGATAGCAAAAATCAGAGAAGCTGCCGTGAGGGCAACGTATTCGGGCTCCAGATAGCCACGCCCGGTCAAGACCGCTGAACCGATCATAATGACAGCGCTCAAAGTCCCCAGCGGAATTAACGCTAGTCGAATTACATCCGCAGTGAAAAAGCGCGCATTGAGCCATGTCCGTGACGCCACCGCAACGACGCTATCACTCGCTGTCTTTCGCGCTCGATGCTCAAGGTAAGCAAATCCACCAACTAACCCGAACGCGTACACAAAAGAGCAATAGATTCCCGGCCCAACTCCGTGATAACTAACCTTCCAGTCGTTGAAAATGGTGACTGAAAAAAATAATGCCACCACAGTCACGATCAATGAGCGTAACATTTGCGGGCGCCTAAAAAGGAGCCGCGTCATCAAAACTCCTATCTGATCACACGCTGACTTAGTATGTTAGAGTTTCAGTTCTAGCTAAAATATGTTTGAGCTGTATGAACATTGCCCAGACATTTAGTCTGGGCAATCTGATACGCACTGGTACCTTTGGTCACGTAAACTCTCGAACTCACTCGTGTCGCCTGGCCAGTACACCAAACCTTTGTCTGTACATGGCCAGAAATCTCAGCTTTATAACAATCAGTCCAAGCTTGATTTCCATTTATGTACGCCTGACAGCCAGCGACTTTAGTCCCTCGGTATCCCACTCCCGCATGAGCAGGCACTGCCACGGCACCTGCTAGGGCAACTGCCGCTAAGGCAATTGCGGCAATTCTTTCTTATTCTTCACGGCTCTTCCTCTCTCCTTGTTGAGAACCATTTAATCCAAGCCTACAGTGGCGCTGATCACTTGTCTTTAGAAAAAACGAAACTCAAGCGTTCGCTATAAGCGGATTTTGTAGCGAATTGAAAAGCGGTTTACCGGAGCGTGTGTTTTAACATCCAGAGATGACCGACTGCGCCGTCAACGTGATCATTCCGCACTGATCCGTGCGCGCCACGATGGGAGCGTCCCATATCTCGAGGGCTCGCTCGGTCGGATGCCCATAGTCGTTCTCCCCCACGGAAAATAGTGAGATTCGCGGATTGAGTGATTCGGCTAGTTCTGGGCTTTGATCCGCTGCTCCGTGATGGCCGGCAATAACCACGTCAATATCGTGGACGACACCCGTTAACGTGACCTGGCGTTCATAGGGAGCATCCGATAGGACGAGCACCCGGTGCGAATCAGTGTTCATGACGACGACGAGCGAGTCGGCATTCGTACTGGTTACCGCGCCCGTCGTTATTCTGGGCCCGACGACGTCGATAAACGTTTCGCCAGTATCATCGCGATACGTCTCCCCCGGCGCGACCGACCGATGCTGAATCCCGGAGCTATCGAGCAACTCGAAGGCTGGATCGGAATTGTAATGCGGATGCAGGTTGCGTGAATACCAGACTTCGGCCACGGTCACTGTAGCCAGCAGTTCTTCTAGCCCGCGTACGTGATCAGCATCAAAATGGCTAATGATCAGCAGATCGAGATGCTCGATACCCGCGGCCTCCATGCATCCCGAAATGTTTCCGCCTTCTGGCCCAACGTCCATGAGCACTGTCCGTCCGCCGCGGCGAGCAACGAACGCTGAGCCTTGGCCGACGTCACACTGGATTGCTTCCCAGTTTGACGTCTTTGCACTGCCGGGGGTCAACACCGGCAGGCGAAGAAAGAATGGCACTAAAGCTGCTGAGCAAAAAAGCACGCCGACGGCGATAAGGATCATGCGAAGTTTTTCACGCCAGATAGCGCACACAACAGCAGCGAGGATGCACACCTGGCCCGCGAATGCGACTGGCGTAGGTAGATGTGAACCCGGGAAGGAAATGAGTACGTGAGTAACTCCTGCCATCCATCCGGTAAATAATTCACAGACTCGGAGCACTGGCACTGCTACGAATGGTGCAACGGGCAGTGCGAGTGCCCCAGCCATGCCCAGGATTGTCAAGGGCGCAACCACCGGGGCCACAAGCGCGTTCGCGATCGCAGACCAAAGCGAGGCAACCTCTTGGATACGGAAAAGCAGTGGCCCAGTCGCTACCGCGGCAATGACGGATATTGCGAGTACGTCCGCGAGCGCGGACGGCATGTGTTCACGCAGGTGGCGTTGCAGTGGGTATCCAAAGGCGATGATGGCGCCGGTTGCGATGGCGGATAGTTGGAAGCCGAGGCTGCGAGCAAGGTCGAGATCGGTAAGTGCGACGATCAGTACGGTCAGGCACAGGAGCGGAAATGCGGAACTTGATCGGCGAATCGCCACCGCGATGCAGACGAATATTCCCATGTATCCGGCGCGCAGAACTGAGGCTTCTGCTCCGACGAGTTCAACAAGGCCGGCAAGTGCGAGCAAACTGACGAGGCCGGCAAGTAGGGGGCGTGTGCGTCCGATGATGGCGAGGACGACGCCGATGGCTAACGAGACGTGCGAGCCGGATACGGCGGTCAAGTGTGACAGGCCGAGGATTCGCATGTTCTCAGTGGCGTCTTCCGGTAGGCCGGTGTCGTCTCCGACGACGACACCGGGGATGAGCTGGGCGTGCCAGGGTCTATCAGCTACCGCTTCTTTGAGTGCACTTCGGATCGTCTCGGTCGTGCTCGGCTCGCTCACCTCCTGCACGTCGCTGAGTTCCAGTGCGGCCACCGCGGAAAAGTCTGCAGGCAAAGATCGCAGGGTGCCTGTTCCGTGGAAGTCGCTGCCACGGGTGAGGGCTGCGGCATGTGGCACGGATTCAGACCACCTGATGAGAACCCCCTGGGTGGACGTGTGGGTCTCGGTGCCAGACGTGATGGTATGCACGTTGGCGCGGGCTGAGTAGCCGCCGTTGCGATAGCGCGGATAGGAGTCAATGACAGCGTTGACGCTCACCGTGGCGCTGTCGGTGGCAAGTTTCGTGACGGCGTCGCTAGCTTGGACCACGGCGTGAGCCACGCCCGTCACACAAGATGCTAAAACCGCTATCCCGCAGATTGTTAACAGCCAGCGCCTATTGAGCAGCCCGGCGAGCAAAACAAGCGCGCCAATCGCACTCAGCACGAGGTAATCTGCTGGCTTGATGATGGCAATACCCCAGCAGATCAGCGCCGGAAGAAGGAGGCGGTAATCGTGCACGGGTAGTCCTAGGACACCCGCACGTGGTCTCGCAAGCGTTCCAGTGTTTTCGGCCCAATTCCGCTTACTTCCGTCAGTTCGTCAACGGAGCGAAAATTCCCGTGTTCATCGCGCCAAGCGATAATAGCCTGTGCGGTCACCGGCCCTATGCCGGGTATTGTTTCGAGTTCCGCCTGCGATGCGGTGTTGACATTAACCTTTTCCTTGCCCGCGCTACCGCCAGCGTTACCTGCTCCGTCTGTTCCTTGACCGTGATCTGTTGCGCTCCCGGAGACCACTCCGCCCGGGCCTGCTTCTCCCTGAGCGGGCACGTGAACATGACTTCCATCCTCGATACGTTGAGCGAGATTGATGGCCGATAGATCGGCGTCGTCGCTGGCTCCCCCAGCGGCGTCAACGGCATCGACCACGCGCACAGCCCCCTGCAACGTGACGACGCCCGGGCTGCGCACCGCACCGGACACGTGGACGACAACCTCACTCGAGCTAGCCTCGCCGTCAGATTCGCTACCCGGCGCATTGGAGGTCTCACTGGTGGCCGGATCTGGCGTTGCTTCTACCCGCACCGGCGCGGTTTGGCTCTCGTCTTTCGGCGGGATGGCAGAAACGTTGACCGAGCGCGACGACAGCGCGGCAATAATGGCAGACAGAGTAAGAACGGTCAGAAATATCGCAACCAGCCGTAGCGAACGCCCGTCGAGCACAAAACGCCTCCGCACAGGCTCAGCTTCGGCCGTAGCGCTAGTGGTCAGCGAGCCGACGTCGTCGCCAGCACCGGCACGCAGTGCCTGGCGGGCAAAACTCTGCGCTTTCCCCCACTGGCCACCATTGTGACGCACGCGAGGCGATCTGCGGGTGGGGGTTCGGCGCGGAGGTGGAGATGTCATGCAGCTATTGTGCGCGTGACGAAGACGAGCCCCGGCACGTTACCCACAGGCATCGCACATGACGCCCATGTGGCGACCTGTTGATAATGATTCAGTTTCCGCTAAAGCCCGCCGCCTGATAGCTCAACGTGGCCGTCATCCTGCGCGACTGCCCTGCTGCCACTCGAATGGAACTGGCCGCGTCGGGCCGGTTAAACGCGTCTGGAACATGGGACATCGCCGCAATCTGTATCGACTCGCGCGCACCAAGGTTCAAACCATCACCAGTATTGAGGTGCACAACCGGCGCCTCACCAGGCTCTTGCGTGAGGACAATCTGCGCATTCGACGCCGGATCAACCACGCGGGTAGCAACCACCCCGTAGTTATCCGGCACGAGCCCGCGATAGTAATCGTCAAGCTTAACTGCGCCGAGGTAGTCAATTTTCATCGGCGCCTTCACCCCGGCATAGGCAGACTCACCAGGTAGTGGAACGCCGTACCTCGTGGTCAAAATCCGAGTACGAGCCGGCACGGATACTCCAAGGTTCGATACCGCACTCAGTCCGGGCAGTTTCACGTGCGGGCTCCACCCCAGCGATAGCGGCGCCGCCGTATCCGCACGGTTGACGGCAACAATCGTCACCGACAGGTGCTCTTCCCCATCCGCACCCGAGTCGAGTGAATAATGCACGGCTACCTCAACCGGCCACGGATACCCCGGCGTCGTCGGCAATTGCGCACGAAGCGACAGCGTCGAACCAGCTGAGCTTAGGCAAAAGTCTTGCTCATATGCCAGTCCGCGCGCGTCGTCGCCAATCTCGTAGTCAACCCCGTCAAAACTATAGGACCCGCCGTCGATAGCTCCTGCCCACGGCGCCATAATCAGCGCGCGTCCACCTACAGCCGCATCAAGCTCCTTGGCATCAACATAGCTCGATATCAACTCCACACCGGGCTGGGGTTGCCAGGACACGAGGGTTGCGCCCCTGCTGGACACCACCGCGGTAGCTCCAGTAGGAGAAACAATCTTCCACGCATTCCGCCCGAATGCCTCCACCTCGGAGATGTCGATAGCGGCCATCACGTGCCCTTTCTGTTGAGTTCGAACAACTGTAACGCGTCTCGAGTAGTAAGCAGACCCCATTCCAGCCTGTGGACGGAGTCTGCTTGGAATGCCGGCGTTTTACGGCACCACGTTCACCAAGTTCGGTGCCCGGACAATCACCTTACGCGGCTCACCATCCAGGAACTTTTGCACCTTCTCGGACGCCAACGCGAGCTTTTCCAGCTCGTCCGCAGAAATATCCGGTGCGACCTCGAACCGGTCCCGCACCTTGCCCTTGACCTGGACGATCGCGGTGACCGTGTCATCTTCCAGCAGCGATTCATCGGTGACCTGCGGGAACGGTTCGTAGGCCAGCGACTCGTCATGACCAAGCCGCTCCCACAGTTCCTCGGCCACGTGCGGCGCCACGGGAGCAACCATCAACACGAGCGCCTCGGCAACCGAACGCGGAACATCGCGCGTTGTCAAATGATTGTTGAGCACAATCATCTTGGCAATCGCCGTGTTGATGTGCATGTTCGCGTAGTCCTCAGCCACGCCCACAATCGTCCGGGCTGTCAGCTTCGCCGTTTCCAGATCCGGCTCTTCATCAACGACGACGATCTGCCCAGTTTCTTCATCGACAACGTTGCGCCACAGCCGCTGCAAGAAGCGATGCGCGCCCACAACCGCCCGGGTTTCCCACGGGCGATCCACATCAAGTGGGCCCATCGACATTTCATACACCCGGAACGTGTCTGCACCGTACTGTTCAGCCATCTCATCGGGGGTGACAATGTTCTTCAGCGACTTGCCCATCTTGCCGTATTCACGGTTGACCTGCTCGCCGTTCCACATGTACGTGACCTCGCCCGAACCGTCTGCGGCAGCAACTTCTTCCACCTCATCGGCCGGAACATACTGGCCGCGAGAATCAGTGTAAGCGTAGGCCTGTACGTAACCCTGGTTGAACAGCTTGTGGAACGGCTCCGAGGAGCTCACATGCCCCAGATCGTAGAGCACCTTGTGCCAGAAACGGGCATACAGCAAGTGCAACACGGCATGTTCGACGCCGCCGACATACAGGTCGGTACCGCCAGCCTTCTTCTTCTCGTTCGGACCCATCCAGTATTCTTCAACCTGCGGATCAACAAACTTTTCAGTGTTATTTGGATCCAAGTAGCGTAGCTCGTACCAGCACGAACCAGCCCAGTTCGGCATCGTGTTCGTGTCACGCTTATACATCTTCGGCCCATCGCCCAGATCGAGCTCGACGTTCACCCAGTCATCAAGACGGCCGAGCGGCGGCTCCGGGTTGGATTCGGCGTCGTCGGGATCGAACGAACGCGGCGTGTAGTCCGGCGTGTCGGGAAGTTCGACCGGAAGCATCGATTCTGGAAGATCGTGGGGGTGGCCGTCCTCGTCATAGACGATCGGGAACGGTTCACCCCAGTAACGCTGGCGGGAAAACAGCCAGTCCCGGAGCCGATAGGTGACAGTCGCCTCGCCCAGCCCCTTGCTCTCGAGCCATTCGGTGATCGCTTTGACTGCCTCATCAAGATGCATACCATTAAGCGAAATCTCGTCGTTCGCCGAATCAATGATCTCGCCGTCGGCTTCCCACGCCCTATCCCACTCGAAGCCATCTTCCGGTTTCATCGTGGGAATGATGGGCAGATCGAAGGCCTTAGCAAAATCGAAATCACGCTGGTCGTGTGCCGGCACGGCCATAATCGCGCCCGTACCGTATCCCATCATCACGTAATCAGCAGTGAAGACGGGGATCTTCTTCCCGTTGACCGGATTGGTGGCGTAGATACCGGTGAACACGCCCGTCTTTTCACGGGTGTCATCAGCGCGATCAACCTCGGACTTGCGGGCGGCCTGTGCCTGATAGTCAGTGACGGCGACGCCGGGCGTGCCAGCCCCGCCCGTCCACACGGCCTTCGTACCTTCCGGCCATTCGCGCGGAATCCCAGAACCGGCAAGCATCGGATGCTCGGGGGAAACCACCATGAACGTTGCGCCGAACAGGGTGTCCGGGCGGGTAGTAAACACGCGCAGCGTGTGATCGCCGTCGGCACTGTGCGCAACGAAATCCACTTGCGCGCCGTGCGACTTGCCGATCCAGTTGCGCTGCATGAGCCGCACCTTTTCCGGCCAGTCCACCAGATCAAGATCCTCGGCAAGGCGATCAGCGTAGGCGGTAATCCGCATCATCCACTGGCGTAGCTCGCGTTTGAAGACGGGGAAGTTTCCACGTTCGGAACGCCCTTCGGCGGTGACTTCTTCATTAGCCAGCACGGTTCCCAGCCCGGGGGCCCAATTCACCGGAGCGTAGTCAATGTAGGCCAGACGCTTGCTATCAACTGCCTGGCGGCGCTCATCCTCGGACAGTTCGGACCACGGCCGACCATCCGGCGTCGCAACTGTTCCCTGCTCGTATGCCTCAATAAGTTCACTGATCGGGCGAGCACGACCAACCGTGCCTGGTGCGCGACCGGGCGCGTCGGCGTCGTACCACGAATTATAAATCTGCAGGAAAATCCACTGGGTCCAGCCCATGAAGTCGACGTCGGTGGTGGCCACAGACCGGCGCTTTTCATGCGACATGCCAAGCCTGCGCAGCTGACGGGCCATGTTCGCAATATTTTCCTCGGTGGTCACCCGCGGATGCTGGCCGGTTTGTACAGCGTACTGTTCAGCAGGAAGACCAAAGGAGTCATATCCCATCGTGTACAGCACGTTCTTGCCCTGCATACGCGCAAAACGTGCGAGCGTATCGGTAGCAATGTAGCCAAGCGGGTGGCCAACGTGCAGCCCTTTACCTGACGGGTAAGGGAACATGTCCAGCAAGTAATACGGATCCTTCGTGAGCTTCTCACCATCTGCAGGCGCCAAATCTCCTACCGGATTCGGGGCTTGAAAAGTCTCATTCTCATCCCAGCGATCTTGCCACTTCAGTTCAATCTGGTTCGCAAGCTCTGCCGTATACCGATGCGCTGGCGTGTTCATATTACTCCTTTGACTAATCGCGGCCATTCTATCCAAGCCCGCACCCCTGACCTGGTGAGAGCCACTGTGAGAGACGTGACTTTCGCCGTACACTGGAGTCATGGCTAGTGTTTTTTCGAAGATTATTGCAGGCGAACTCCCCGGAAATATCGTGTGGAAAGACGAGCACTGTGCTGTCATCTCAACGATCGAACCGATGCGCCCCGGTCACGTCATGGTGATCCCCATCCGCGAGGTTGATAAGTTCAACGACGTCGAGCCGGAAGTTTTCGCCCACATGGCGAAAGTTTCGCAGGTGATCGCCTCGGCACAAGAACGCGCTTTCGGAGTGCCGCGCGCTGTGGCAGCCATTTTGGGTTTCGAAGTTCCGCACACCCACATTCACGTGATTCCAGCCGAGAGTGAAGAGGCCGCCTACGTGCAAAACGCCCAGCAGGCACCCGCGGAAGAGATTGCTCAGGCGATGGACAAGCTTCGCGAAGCGCTTTCTAGCATGGGCTACGCGGATAAGATTCCGGGGCGTGCGAACTAGAAACTCGGCATTTATCGCCGCTGGTTAGAACACCAGGTCCCATACGTCCCAGAAGGCGACGACGGTGGCGATCACCAGCAGGCCGTAGATGACGCCGACGATCACCCAGCGGTCGCGGACGAGGGTTGAGCCCACTCGCGCCGCACCGGCGCCGAGGTGGCCGGCCTGCAAGGTGCGCGCTACAACGTGGACGAACAGCGGAATCACCGCCAGCCATACGACCACGCAATACGGGCAGATCGACCGTTCTACTCCGTAGGATTGGTAGCCGAACCACAGGACCCACACCATGCCCAGTGTTGTTCCTGCGCTGGCGGCTAGCCACAGCAGGCGGTGCATACGCCCGCCCGTGACTAGGACGAGCCCGAGGCCTACCATTCCGGCAAAAAACAGGGCTCCCCACAGGGCATTAGGAACGTCAAAAAACAGGGTGCCCTGCCATTTTGTAAACCAAGACGAGCATCCTACCAGCGGATTAATATCGCATAAAAGATCGCCAGCGGGGTTCTTGAGGTATGCGCGTTCAGCAAGTAACAGCATGAAAGCTGCGAACATACCAACGAAGCTGGCGACGACCCACACGATCCCGGTTTCCCGGCTTGCTCCCCCCGCCTTTTCATGCTCGGTCGCTTTGGCTTGAAGTTTCGCTAGTCGGCGGTCCAGCTCCGCAATGTCTAAATCATCGAGATCATTGGACGTGTTCGCCACTGTTGTGTGCCTTTTCTACAAAATTTGCCACGAACTGGACGGTATCTTCCCAGCCGGACACCGCATGAGTGTCAATTCCCGTTTTAATGACCGGGTAGTCGTTACCACCTGGATCTAGACGATCCCCGATAAAGAGCATCTGGCCGATATCGATGCCTGTCTGTTGTGCTAGTTCGGTGATGCCGTAAGCCTTGTCTACTCCCTTACGGGTGATATCGACGGACGTGGAACCACCCGAGCGGACTTCGAGATCAGGAAGCCGGGCAGCAACTGCCGCGCGCAAGCGTTCCTTCTTTTCTCCGCTCGGATCCCACGCCTTCTTAGCATCAAGGGGTGCCTGTTGGCCGAGCGCGGAGAACGTGATCTGAGATCCACGATCCTCAATGATGTGCCCCCACGGCTCGGCCTCCCACAGGCCTAGGTTCTTGGCTTCTTCTTCGACGACCCGCATCGCTTCGTCTCGCTCACTTTGCGTGAGGTCCCGAACGTACACGGGCACCCAGTCCGCGCCATCGTGCCTCATATACCTGGTTCCG
Source organism: Trueperella bialowiezensis (assembly GCF_900637955.1). Lineage (NCBI taxonomy): Bacteria > Bacillati > Actinomycetota > Actinomycetes > Actinomycetales > Actinomycetaceae > Trueperella > Trueperella bialowiezensis. The sequence goes on along the minus strand of NZ_LR134476.1, from coordinate 1,974,530 downwards.
CAGGTCGGCATGAGGTGTAAGCGCCCGAGCTGGGCGGTATCCGCGCCTAGACCAGCAAGCAACTGGCTTCGGAACTGCTCAAAGTTCCCTCCAGAAATCACGCACACCTCGCGAATATCCAAAAGATCGCGAAGCGTAACCGCCATACTCGGTGGTAACGGTGATTTCGACGGGGCTAGCGTGTCGTCAAGATCGAAAGCAAGAAGTCGATACGTCACGGATCTGTTAGGCGTCCTTACGTGCCGAGTTCACTGCAGCTTCACCCAGGAGTCGGGCTGCACCCACGAGGAACAGGCCAACGGCGATGTCCGCGAGGAACTTCATGAATTCAATGAAAATCCTCAGACCACCGGGGCGCACGTATTCGCTGGCCGTGATCAAATCAATAAAATTGAACAGGCTAGCGGTGACGATGAGAGCAGCGGCCACAATAGCCACGATGTGGATGATCTTCGCGAGACCTGCAGCGAACGAACGCGAGTAGTCAAACGAGAACAGCGAGCCAAAGCCGCCCTGAGCAGGGTAGGCCTGCTGACCGTATGCCTGGGCGTAGCCCTGCTGGCCGTAGCCTTGCTGAGCATACTGTTGCTGGCCGTAGCCTTGCTGAGCGTATCCCTGCTGAGCGTAACCCTGCTGTGGCTGCTGGTAACCCTGCTGGCCATACTGCTGGTTCGGCGCTGACTGGCCGCTCGCGGCCTGGTTGGCGCCTTCCGGCTGGAACTGTCCGTTCGTATTGTTTTCAGACATAAGGATTCCTTTTCCTCGAATACAACGTCACCGATATTGTCTCACTCGACGCCGACAAAACCAATCGTGTCTAAAACCAGGTCAGTGCTATAAGCTTGCACCTATGCACGATAACAGTACCGAGCTCACTCCAACCGCAGAGCCGAGTGATTGCGCCACCGATCGCCGCTCGCCAGTACCGCAAAGCCTCGCAACAGCAGCAGGATGGTCGTGGCGAATTATCGTCATTTCGATCGTGGCGATTGCAATCGGCTGGGTTGCTATTAAATTCTCCACGATTCTCATTGCGCTTCTGGTCGCTCTTCTGCTGGCTGTGATCCTCGAACCGCTGTCAGCTAAATTACGCACACGGTGGAACTGGCCACCAGCAGCCGCGGCAGCATGTGCCCTCATCGGCCTCATCGTCCTGATCGTCGGTTTGCTCGTGGGCGCCGGTACTGGCATTTACTCTGGCCTGTCTGACTTGACGGAACAGGTGGCCAAAGGAATCGGCGCGCTCATCGACGTCGTCACTACTCAGTTCCCAGATCTGCAAAACACGCTCGACGACGCGTGGGAAAGCGCTCAGACGACTATCAAGAACAACTCGTCATCCATTCTGGGTGGTGTGGCCGCGGTCGGTTCCACTGTGACCTCGTTCTTCACCGGGCTCATTCTGACCCTGTTTTCACTGTTCTTTTTCCTCAAAGATGGCCGGCGCCTGTGGCATTGGCTCGTGCGTCTTGCTCCGCACTCGCAGCAGACCCGCATCAACGAGGCCGGCATCCGTGCGTGGGTCACGGTCGGTAATTACACGCGCACCCAGGCCATCGTGGCCGCAGTAGATGCCGTGGGCATCGCCGCAGTCGCCATGCTGCTCAAGACGCCGTTCTCGTTGGCGTTCCCGATCGGCGTCGTCGTCTTCCTCTTCTCGTTCATTCCGATCGTGGGCGCGTTCCTTTCCGGGTTCCTCGCGGTCGTCATCGTGCTGGTCAACACCCAGTCCATCGGCATGGCTTTGCTCATGCTTGCGGGCGTGATCCTCGTCCAGCAGATCGAAGGAAACGTTCTCCAACCGGTGTTACAAGGCAACGCGCTGAACATGCACGCGCTGGCCATCGTCATCATCGTCACGGGTGGTTCGGCAGTGGCCGGTATTTTCGGCGCGCTGTTTGGGGTGCCGCTTGCCGCCGCGATCAACACGGCAATCCTGTACTTCCAAGGCCACGACACCTATCCCTATCTTGACCGGATGGAAGACCGCCCGGGCGGGCCGCCACGCGAATTTGAGTATTTCAACAAACAGCACTGGGAGCGCTTTGACGAGAAGGTCGCTCAGCATTTGACTCCGGCCGAACGACGCGCGGCGCGCAAGAACAAGAAAACCGCCGCGGAACCCGTCACCGCAGCGGACGAGGAGAGCTAAGCCTTTCGGCCCCTGCACCGCAGAGGTTTTTGGGCAATAATATTGGGCAGCTGATCCCTACGATTACGGAGTTAACATGGCAACACCACACATCAACGCTGAGAAGGGCGATTTCGCTCCCGCAGTCCTCATGCCCGGTGATCCCAAGCGGGCCGAGCGCATGGCTAACCTCCTCATGCCAGACGCGAAAGTCGTGTCGGATGTGCGCGGCATTAAGGCATTCACAGGCGAGGTGGACGGCAAGCCGCTGTCCATCATGGCCTCCGGCATGGGCCAGCCCTCGCTCGCGATTTACGTGACGGAGCTGTTTACCGAGTTCGACGTCGAGCGAGTAATTCGCGTCGGTACGTGCGGCGGGCTGTCTGACGTGGTGAAGATCGGCGACGTCGTTATCGCTAACGGCGCGCACTACGAAGGCGTGATCAACACACACCTGATCCCAGAAACCCACTTCTCTGCAGTGGCCTCGCACAACCTTGTGCAGGCGGCTTGGGAAGCAGCTGAGGGTGATCCGGGCGTCGTCGTCGCTCCCGTCATTTCGCGGGATCGGTTCTATGACGTGCCACGCGAGGTAGATGAGGCTGCTGCACGTGTGGGAACCGCTGGTGCAGAAATGGAAGCCGGTGCTCTCTACGGGCTGGCCGCACGCCACGGCAAGCAGGCTCTTGCCGTGTTGACTGTGTCCGATCACCTCACGGTGGATTCTGTAGACATGACGGCCGAAGAACGCGAGACCAATTTCCAAAAGGCGCTCAAGCTCGCAGTGGCTGCTGCCCTGTCGTAGCGGGCGGTTGCCACAGGCCAGCATGCGCGCCCGGAGTTAACCCTCCGGGCGCGCGGCGCGTCCAGGCCAGCTTCCTGCCCATATTGCCGGCGCAGGACCACGGACAAGGGGTAGCTGATGGTGTGGCATCAGCATGTCAACCGGACATGCCGGCGGCCATGCGGTTGTCAAAATCCACCCCATCTTCGGCACCCGCCACGGATACCGTTCCTTTGTTTCCACGTCGATGTTCATACCCCTAGGTTTCCATGCACGTCCGACAAAAATATGCCCGCCCCGATATGCTTACTTTTTGACGTTCCTCTTACCTATGGGCTGAAAGGTTGAGCTCGGTGGCAAAACTCTACTTTCGATACGGCACGATGAACTCCGGCAAAACTGCTGGGCTTCTCATGGCGGCACACAATTTCGAAGAGTCTGAACAGAAGGTGTTCATCGTCAAGCCGGCTCTTGATTCGAAAGCGGGCGGTGCGCTGAGCACACGGCTTGGTATTGAACGGCTTGCCGATCATCTGGCCCAGCCCGACGACGACCTCTATGACATCACCAGCAGGTGGGTGGCAGCCAACGCCGGGTCAACCATCGGGGGCGTGCTCGTGGATGAAGCGCAGTTCCTCACCGCACGTCAAGTCGACCAGCTTTTACTTGTGGCACTAACACTCGACGTCCCAGTGTTGTGTTATGGGCTGCGCACAGATTTCCTCACCCATGTGTTCCCGGGTTCGGCCAGGCTACTCGAAACCGCACACACGCTTGAAGAATTGAAGACGATGTGCGGAGCTGGGTGCCGGCGCAAAGCCAACTTTAATGCCCGTAAGGTTGATGACCGTTTCGTGCTCCACGGCGATCAAGTGAGTATTGATAACCAGGACAACGTCGAGTACGTGGCACTGTGCGGGCAGTGTTTCCTCAAGCTCGTCGGCCCCATCGAAGGCGCTAACTACGAGCGTTAAAACATGGCAAGCGCGAGCGCAAAAGCGCCCGTTCCACCTAGCAAGGACACGAGTACTTTCCGAAACGCAAGATGTAGGCAGCACGTAGCAACGACGCCAACTGCCGCTGGCACCCATGATTCGGCGCTCGCAAAGGTGATATCACGCAGCGAAAACACGACGAGGATTGCCATGACCCCGGCGGGCATGGTGCGGCCAAGGTAGGCAAGGGTTTGCGAGTCGCGTACCTTGGCTAAGAAAACGAACGGAGCGGCGCGCAGTCCGTAGGTGATCGCCCAGACGGTCACCGTGACTGTAAGAATGTAGGTCATGCCCGTGCTCCTTCCCCGGCACCTGACCCGTTAGCTATCCGCGGTTCGTCCGTGCCGGACGCAGGCGGCACAGCGGGTGCAAAGCGAGCCGATACCACGAGCATTGCCGTGAACGCGCTGAGCGCAATCGGCAGATAGAGATCAGCTGGGGCGAGCAACGCGACGGCGGCCACCACACATGCAAGCACGAATTCCATCCGGATCTTCTCGCCCATCGACTCGATCATTAACACAATAAAAAGTGCTGTCATGACGAAGTTGAGCACCCGCGGATCGAGCGGCAGTGCCAAGCCCACGAAAGCGCCCAGTGTACAGCCGGTGATCCACCACGAATGGCAGGCAACTTGCGCGGCAATAATGCGTTGTCCGCTGAGCTCACGGCGTGGGATCGCAGAAATGAGAGCGTACACCTCGTCAGTGATCGCGTGGATCGAATACAGCTTCGCCAGCTTCGGTTTGACCAGATCCAACGGAAACGAGATTCCATAAAAAACGTGCCGGAATTGGATGAGCAAGGTGGCTAACGCGATCGCAGCAATTGGTTCGCGTGCCACGATCATTGGCACCACGAGGTATTGCATTGAGCCGCCGTACATGACGACGGCGAACACGGTTGCCCACCACCAGTCCAGTCCGGAACCGGTGAGCAGCATTCCCATTCCCATGCCAAGCGGGATGTAACCTAGCCCGACTGCAACCGAGTCACGTAAGCCGGCCACAATTCTCGAATTCATGCCTTGAATCTAAGACTCTCAACCGTGAACGCAAAATTGCGCCGGTGGGCGGAATCAATCCGCCCACCGGCGCTGAGATGACCCTTCTAGCCGAGCTCCCCCGAATTAGCGGGTTTGCTCAGCTGCAGGCGTTAGTCCTCGTAGGTCAGGCCGTGGCCGAGCTTGTAGACGTTGCCGTCCGAGTCCGTCCAGGCGTAGTCGAGGCCTTCTGGCATGTACTGCTGCTTGTCGTAGCCCGGAACGTCGTTCGGGGAGACGCACACGCCGTTCTCGTCAACCGCGATGGCTGCTTCGGTTCCCGGAGGCGTGATCGGCAGCTTGCCTTGCGGCTTGAACTTGCCGGCGATCACTTCGCCCTGGGCGTCGAAGAACGAGTGGAACGAGCCGATCAGCGCGTCAGCGAGCGGTTCGACGTCGTCGATAATCCACGCCAGCGAGTAGTTGACCGAGATGATGACCTTCTGGCCGCGTTCGCGACCATCGCGTGCCATCTGGCGGAACTCCTCAGCACCCGACACGGTGGTCTCGGTGTACGGCGTGCCGTCGACTGCCTTGAGCGGCTTGTTCTCACAAATCGTGAGCTCAAGCAGACCCGGGGTGGCGTTGAAGTAGTCACCCGACTGCGGATCGACCATGAGGATGAGCGCTTCGGCGTCTTCAGGCTTGTCAACAACGACGAGGCCGTCAACAGAACCGATCTGCTCGCGCGCCTCGGCGGTCTTCTGCTCGGAGACTTCTGGCTTCTTGTGCCACATCTGGACGTACACCTTCGTGCCATCGGCAAGCGGCAGAGTCTTGTTCGAGTTCTTCATGAGAACAACGGACTTGCGGTGCACGTCCTTAGCGATCTCCCAACCCGGGGAGTTGGCAACGATATCGTCGGCTGCCTCGGCGTCCACGTAGGTTTGGTCATCGAACAGGCCGAGCTGGAACATCTCCATGAGCAGGCGGAAGTTCGCCTCGTCGATACGCTCCATGGAAATCATGCCGCGCTCGACTGCTTCCTTCAGATCCTCAACATTGTTCGTGTCAGCAATCAGGTCGGTTCCCGCGTTGACTGCCTTCGCGAAACGGCCAGGACGATCGAGATCCTCCACGCCCCAGCACATGTTGTCGGTCACACCGGAATCGGAGTTGATGTAGCCCTTGTAGCCCATGCGCTTACGCAGCACCTCTTCAATGAGGTACCAGTTGAAGGTGAAGCCGACCTCTTCGAAGGGGACGTCGATGCCGTCAAGCTTCTGTACCACCGACTTCTCGATCGACGGGGCCGAGTAGTACGGCATCATCGAGGCAGACTTGATCGCAGCCTTGAAGCCAGGCATGTGGTACTTCTCCAGCGAACCAGGCGTAGCGTAGACGTTCCACTTACCTTCCACGTAGTGCGGATCGAAGCCGTTTTCACGCGGGCCGCCGCCCGGGTAGTGCTTCGTGGTCAGCGCGATCGAATCCGGGCCGAGCTCATCGCCCTGGAAGCCCTGGACGATGCGTTCCATCGCGTCAACGATGAGGTCCGGGCTCTCACCGAACGTGCCATAGGTACGCTGCCAGCGCGGATCGGTCATGACGTCGGCCATGTACATGTATCCCTTACGGATACCTGCTGCCTTCCACTCGATGCGGGCGGCTTCGGCGTAGTCGGTGAACAGCTGGCCGTCCTTGCCGAGCGCCTTTTCGCCGAGCACCGCGGCCGCCAGGCCCATTGTGGCCGGGAACGTGGAGAACACGCCCATGGCATCGTTCATGCCGAACACGAATTCGCCGTTGTCGTTACGCGGATTCGACGTGGTGATCGTCGGAATACCGAGGCGGGTGCCTTCCGCAATTTCATTGAGCTTGTTGTTCCACCGGGCGAGTTCGGTGGGCGAGAAATTGTCACGCAAAATGAAGTGGCGGATGTGGAGATCTTCGATCGTGTAGGTAGTGCCCCACACCTTGCGCATGGCGAAGATGGTGGCGCCCTGCTCGATCACTTCCTCATCGATGATGCCATCGTGCGAGGTTTCGCCGCCTTCTGGCGTGTTGTAGCCGGTGCGGCGCGTGTTAATGAGCATGTTGCCGACCTTTTCGTCCAAGTTCATCTTGGACACAAGATCCTTCGCACGCTCTTCGTAGGGCAGGCGCCAGTCCTCGTAGGGGTCGAGTTTGCCATTGCCGTTCAAGTCCTTGAACTTCAGGCCGTCAACCTCAATGATGTTTTTCACTCGAGTTTCGAGCTTTGGTTGCTCCATTGCATACCTCTCTCTGGGTAATTGACTGTCTCAGCCAGTCTATACAGGAAGATGAAAATAATTTGCAAGTTTCCATAAATTGCCAGTACACTGGCGGGTTTCATGTCCAATGGGTGTTGCTTCGTCATCTTGGGCACAGCCCGTGAGATTAATTTGCAACCCTTATCGCGCGCGGTGTTAACTTGTCTTCATCCAGTTAGGGTTTTCATGACGACGGCGGCGAAGGCGGCACAGATGATCGAATTGCGCGGGGTGACGAAGGTCTACCCACGTAAGGGCAACGATCCCGTCGTCGCGCTCAATAATCTCACGCTGTCTATTCCAGATAGGGACATCCACGGAATCGTAGGCGAATCCGGTGCCGGTAAATCTACGCTCATCCGGTGTTTGACGGCCCTGGAGCGCCCGACGTCGGGATCCATCCTCGTCGACGGCGAAGATCTCACAACGCTCACCGAATCCCAGTTGCGTGCCGCACGGCGTCGTATTGGAATGGTCTTCCAGGGCGCGAACCTCTTCGAAGCGCGCACGGCATGGGACAACATTGACTACCCGCTCAAAGTATCTGGCATGCCAAAAGCTGAACGCAAGGAACGGGTGGCCCAGCTACTTGAACTTGTGGGGCTTGGCGATCGGGGTGCCTCCTATCCGGCACAGCTCTCGGGCGGGCAGCGCCAGCGCGTTGGCATTGCGCGCGCGTTAGCGGCTAATCCGGCGGTCGTCCTTGCTGACGAACCAACATCGGCACTCGACATGGAGACCACCGATCAGATCCTCGGTCTACTAAAAGACATCCGCGATCAACTCGGGGTGACGATCCTCGTTATTACCCACGAAATGTCTGTGGTACGCAAGATTTGTACGTCGGCCACCCTGTTAGAAACAGGCAATATTGTTGAAACGGGGTCGATCGAAAAGACGCTCGCCGAGCCCAGCTCGCGGCTTGCGAAGAAGCTCATCCCGCTTCCCGACGTCGATCCACACGCCGTTGGAGACAACTCGATTATCGACATCTACTTCACGTCCAGCCCGGGGATTCCCACCGGATCGGCTGTCATGGATCTGGTGGCCCAGCTCGGCGCGGACATCTCGGCTGGCACGTTCGAATCGGTGGGCCAAATGCAAGTGGGCCGCCTAGCGTTGGCCGTGGCACACGACGACGTCGAGCCCGCGTTGCGTACGTTTGCTCAGCAGGGGATTTTTGCGGAGGTGCGTGCCCTATGACGAACCTGCAAGCTTTGATCGCGTCGGCTCCCCTGTTCGCGAATGGGACCTGGTTTAACAACTCTGCGATCCAACGCGGCCTGTGGCCGGCCTTCTTGGAAACCATTTACATGGTCGGGGTCTCCTCGCTGTTCATCGTGCTCCTTGGCCTGCCGTTGGGTGTTTTCCTGGCGGAAACCCGCAAAGGCGGACTCATCGAAGCTCCGCTCGTACACCGAATCACCGGGATCTTGGTTAACCTCGGCCGAGCAATCCCGTTCATTATCCTCGCGATCATCGTCCTGTTCATCATCCGGCTTATTGACCTGCCGTTCTTGAAAGCGGTGGGCTGGCCCGCGTTCACGATCGCACTCGTGGTTAGCGCGGTCCCCTATTTCGCCCGGCTCGTTGAGTCCAACGTGCTCGCAGTCGAGGCCGGCAAAGTGGAGGCCGCACAGATGACGGGCGCCTCCCGCGTAGCCATCATGGGCGGGATCCTCGTGCGTGAAGCCCTACCGTCGATCATCAACTCGATCACAATCATGGTTATCACCGTGGTCGGTTATTCAGCAATGGCGGGTGCCGTGGGCGGCGGCGGACTCGGTGCGCTCGCGATCAACCAGGGCTACCAGCGCTACAATTTCGACGTGATCGTCATCGTCGTCGCCATCATCCTCGTGCTCGTCCAACTCATTCAGTGGATGGGCGACATGCTGAGCCGGATGGTTGACCACCGCTGAGGCGCAACCATCCGGGTTTATGAGGCCTCGGCCACATCACTAACCACGTTCATTTCAGAAAAGGATCATCATGCGTAAAATTTTTGCACTCCTCGCAGCTGCCAGCTTGGCGCTTGCTGCTTGCTCATCGGATAACGGCGATACGAAAGAAACGACGGGCGCGAACGGCGACGTCGTCACCCTCAAGGTCGGCGCCTCCCCTGTTCCGCACTCGGACATCTTGCAGTTCGTCTCCGATAACCTTGCCGCCGACGCCGGTATCAAGCTCGAGATCAAGGAATACACCGACTACGTTCAGCCGAACGTTGATCTGGACGCCGGCGATCTGGACGCTAATTTCTTCCAGCATATTAATTACCTGGATACCGAAAACGCGGATAAGGGCTACAGCCTCGAACACGGCGAGGGCATCCACATTGAGCCGTTCGGCCTGTATTCGAAAGTCGTCAAGTCGGCAAGCGACGTTCGTGAGGGCGGGATCGTCGTCGTGACGAACGACCCGTCGAACCAGGCACGCGGCCTGAAGCTGCTCGAACAGCAAGGTCTGATCAAGCTGGCCGACGTCGAAAACCCGACTATCTACGACGTCGTCGACAACCCCAAGAATCTGGACATCCGCGAAACGGAAGCACCCGCGATTCCGGTGCAGCTGCCCGATGTTGACCTCGCGGTCATCAACGGTAATTTCGCGCTCGAAGCCGGGCTCGTGCCAGCCACGGACGCGATCGCACTGGAAGATATTGAGAACAACCCGTACGTCAACGTGTTGGCGTGGAACAAGGATTCCGACAAGCTCGAGGCGATCAAGAAGCTTGACGAGCTCCTGCGTTCGCCTGAGGTGGCCAAATTTATTGCGGAGACCTACCCGAACGGTGAGGTTATTCCCGCCTTCTAACGCCAGGCATAACGCCTAGCGCGCTAGGTCAACGCGAGCGGCGGCGCCCGTCGAGTTTTCTCGGGGGCGCCGCCGCTTTTCACGTAGGATGGGAGCACTCCGGCGTAAGGATGCTCCATGATTTCAGACGTTGACATCGCCCAAGCGGCTCACCTCCTCCCAATTTCTGAGGTTGCTCGCAATCTCGGCCTGGCTGAATCTGAGTACGCTGCCTACGGGCGCGATAAGGCCAAGCTCGAGCTGACACCGCGCCCGGATCGCCCCCGTACCAAGCTCGTGCTCGTCACCGCGATGAGTCCCACGCCGTACGGTGAGGGCAAGACGACGATCAACATCGGGCTGTCGATGGCGCTCAACAGGCTCGGTAAGAGTGCGATCAGTACGCTGCGTGAGCCGTCGCTTGGTCCGGTGTTTGGGCGCAAGGGCGGAGCGGCCGGTGGCGGATACGCGCAAGTGGTTCCGATGGATGACATCAATCTTCATTTCACCGGTGATTTCGCCGCGATTGCGGCAGCGAATAATCTGCTGGCGGCATTGATTGACAACTCGATGTATCACAGCAACCAGCTACGTATCGATCCGGAACGCATCACCCACCGGCGTACGATTGATATGAATGATCGGGCGCTGCGCCGGATCACGGTGAGTGTGGGTACAGGTGTGGAGCGGGGCGAGCACTTTGACATCGTGCCCGCCTCGGAAATCATGGCCGTGCTGTGCTTGGCCTCCGACCTTGCCGATCTTAAACGCAGGCTCGCCAATATGATCGTTGCCTACACCGCGGACGGCGAGCCCGTCACGGCCGAGCAGCTCGGCGCCGTTGGTGCGATGACCTTGTTGCTCAAAGACGCGCTCAAGCCGAACCTCGTGCAGACGCTCGAGAACACGCCCGCAATCATTCACGGCGGGCCGTTTGCCAACATCGCCCACGGTTGCAATTCCATCATCGCCACGCGCATGGGCCTCCAGCTCGCGGATTACACGATTACGGAGGCGGGCTTCGGCGCCGATCTGGGAGCGGAGAAGTTCTTTGACATCGTCTGCCCCGCCGCCGGTTTTGTTCCGGACGCGGCCGTCGTCGTCGCTACTGTACGGGCGCTGCACTACAACGGAGCCGGGCACGCTCAGCCGCTGCAGGCCGGGTTTGCGAACCTAGAACGGCACGTGAACAACCTGTGTGCGTACGGGGTTCCGCCCGTGGTGGCTCTCAACAGGTTCCCTACGGATTCGGACGACGACGTCGCCGTCGTGCGTGACATGTGCGGCCGACTCAACGTGCCGTTCGCTGTGACTGACGTTCATGCCAAAGGAAGCGAAGGCGGGATCGATCTGGCGAACGCTGTCATGGACGCGTGCGAGGCCGGCGCTGATTTTAGCCCGCTGTATGAAGCTGAGTTGCCGCTGACCGAGAAGATCGAAACTATTGCGCGCAGCATTTATCGGGCAGGCAGCGTCGAGTTGACCGCGAGCGCCGCCGCTGATCTGGCGCGTTTCGAGGCGATGGGATATGGGCGGCTACCGGTGTGTATCGCGAAGACGCAGTATTCGTTTAGTGACGACCCGGAGCTTGTGGGCGCCCCGGCGGATTTCCCGCTGGTGATACGCGAGGTGCGGCTGAGTGCGGGTGCTGAGTTTGTGGTGGCGTTGACGCGGTCGATGATGACGATGCCGGGACTTCCGGCCGAGCCTGCCGCGGCCGGTATGGACGTTGCCGACGACGGCACAATCACGGGGCTGTCGTAAACGCTGCTCTCGTTGGAGCGGGCTCTCCTAGGCACAGACTCTCGCAGAACCGTTCACGCGAGGATGCATACGGTTTCTACGAAGTGGGTCTGCGGGAAAATATCGAGCGCGTGGAAGGCCAGGAGCTTCCTGCCGCCGGCCACGAGCGCGGCGAGGTCGCGGGCCATTGATGACGCGTCGCAGGAGACGAGGGCGATCTTCTCGGCGGTGCTTGCTGCAAGGATCGCTGCTGCTGGTGTGCCCAGACCACTGCGCGGCGGATCGGCGATGACCACCTGCGCGCCGCGGATCAGATCGCCGATCGTGCGGGCGTTGATTGTGACGGCCTCGGCGCCCGCCCACGGATACGCCGCAAAATTGTTGGTGGCCGCGGCGCTCGCCGTCGTGTTGCCCTCGTAGGCGCGCACCGTGCCAGATGGCCCAACGAGGTGCGCTGCCACCAGCGAAAACAGCCCTGCGCCGGAGTAGAGGTCGACGACGTGGGCGCCCTCCTCCACGGCTAGCTCGTCTACAACGCACGCCACCAGTTCGCCGGGCGCGTGGGTGTGGACCTGCCAAAAACCTCCCGCAGCAAGTTCGTAGGCGAACTCGGTGCCGCGGTACGTGACCGTTTCTCGGATGCGTGGCTCTGCTGGCCGTCCCGGTGCGTGGAAGGCCTGCTCGCCGGCGAGAACGAGTGGTTCTCCCCCGCTCGGTGCGACGAGCCGGATGTGCGTGCCGGGTGCGACGGCGTCGTCCCAGTCGGCGCCGAAAATGCCGAGTTCGGCGAAATCACGGACGGCAAGCGGCAAGTCGGTAACCCGCTCACGGCGCGGCGTGCCATCGGGTTGGCGGATATTCATCCCGACGCCGGTGGGCAGCTTGTCGACGGCGATGCGCGTGCGGTAGCGCCAGCCGGGGGCGGCCGGGTCAGGGTCGGCGACGCCGTCCACGAGCACATCTCCGCCGCGTGCCGTACGCACTTGTTCGACGAGGCTCGTGCCGCCGGCCAGCTCCAATTCGCGCCAAAGCATGCGCGACTTCATCTCGCGCTGCGTTTCCAGGTTCATGTGCCCGTAATCGGCCGCGCCCGTCGCGTTCACGGCGCCGAGCGGCCAGGGATGCTCGATGCGTCCAGCAGCGGGCTCAAGCACGCGCTGAATCGTGCCGAGGTATCCGCGTTTGCGCCGGTGCGTGATGAGCACCTGCAGGCGTTCGCCGAGCACGGCCCCGCGCACGAACACCGCCTCGCCGCCCGCCAAGTGCCCGATAAATTCGCCGCCGAAAGCGACGTCGCTCATGGTCAGCTCAACAACGCTTCCTATCACGTACGCACCTCCTGGCTGGCTAGGTGTCCACCCTATCGCGAGCGCGGTAAGCCAGCGGTGGGGCGCGGTATAGTTGGGGGAAGATTCCGCACGGCACATTGAGGAGTATTTTCGTATGGCTAGCGCTATTACTGGCACGTTCGCAGCTCGGCATATTGGCCCGCGCACAGACGAGGTCACCCACATGCTTGACGAACTTGGATACGCCTCGCTTGAGGAGATGATGGTAGCCGCAGTGCCGTCAAGTATCCGTCAGCGCGACCCGCTGCGCCTGCCCCCTGCGCTCTCGGAGCCGGAAGCCCAGGCGAAACTGCGCGCGATGGCTTCCAAGAACGTGGTCAAGCGCCAGCTGATTGGGCAGGGCTTTTACGATACGCACATGCCGGCTGCGATCCGCCGCAACGTGTTTGAAAACCCGGGCTGGTATACGGCTTACACGCCCTATCAGCCGGAGATTTCGCAAGGCCGGCTCGAAGCGCTGCTGAACTTCCAGACGATGGTTGCTGACCTGACGGGTTTCGATCTGGCGAACGCGTCGATGCTCGACGAGGCGTCGGCCGCCGCCGAAGCCGTGCTGCTCATGGCCCGCGCAAACCGGAAGAATCGCGACGGCAAGATCGTGCTTGATTCGAACATCTTCCCGCAAAACCTTGCGGTCATCCGCGGGCGCACGCGCGCACTCGGTATCGAGACCGAGGTGACCGACCTGACCGGCGGGCTCCCCGAGGGCACGATCGCCGGCATCGTCGTGCAACAGCCGGGTAACGACGGCGCGATCGTCGACCACGCCGAGATTATTGCCCAGGCTAAGCAGGCGGGCGCGATGGTCACCGTGATCGCCGATCTGCTCGCGCTGACCGTGATCACGCCCCCGGGCGAACAGGGCGCCGACATCGCGGTTGGCAACACGCAGCGCTTTGGCGTGCCGCTGTCATTTGGCGGCCCGCACGCGGCTTACATGGCCGTCGGCGACAAGCTCATTCGCCAGCTTCCGGGCCGGATTGTTGGGGTGTCTGTTGACGACGCCGGCCGGCCCGCCTACCGCCTCACCCTGCAGACCCGCGAGCAGCACATTCGCCGTGAAAAGGCGACGTCCAACATCTGTACCGCGCAGGCGCTGCTGGCCGTACTCGCCGGTTTCTACGGGGTGTACCACGGCCCGGACGGGCTGACCGCCATCGCCAGGCGTGTACACGGACATGCCGTACGGTTGGCACAAGCGCTTAAGGCGCAGGGCTACGCGCTTGCCTCTACCGAGTTCTTTGACACCGTCGTCGTCGAAGTTTCCGACGTCTCGGCAACCATCGCGCAAGCCTGCGAGGCCGGCTACAACCTCCGCCGGTTTTCTGACACACAGGTGGGAATCTCCTTCGACGAAACCACGACGAACGCCGACGTCGCAGAGGTTGCCGCCGTGTTCGGCGTCGTGCTTGACGACGCCGAGGATACTGCCAGCGCTATCCCGGCGACCATGGTGCGCACGTCGGAGTTTATGACGCACGAGATCTTCCATTCGATCCGGTCGGAAACTCAGCTCATGCGCTACATGACCCGCCTGCAAAACCGCGATCTGGCGCTCGATCGGACGATGATCCCACTGGGCTCGTGCACAATGAAGCTGACTGCGTCCGCGGAGATCGAGCCGATCACATGGCCCGAATTTGCTGGTATTCACCCCTACGTCCCCCGCGATCAGGCGGCCGGATGGCTCGAACTCATCGAGTCTCTCGAAGGTTGGCTGGCCGAGATCACCGGGTACGCGGCAGTCAGCGTGCAGCCCAATGCTGGCTCGCAAGGCGAATACGCCGGCTTGCTCGCCATCCGCGGGTACCTTGACGCGCAGGGCGAAGGCCACCGCAACATCTGTCTCCTGCCATCTTCTGCACACGGCACGAACGCGGCCAGCGCGGCGCTTGCCGGCTTGCAGGTCAAGGTGATCAAGACGGCCGACGATGGCTCGATCGACGTCGACCACCTCGATGCTCTACTCGCCGAACACGGAGCGAACGTTGCGGCGATCATGGTCACCTACCCGTCAACAGCCGGCATTTACGAAGACCGAATCGCCGAAGTGTGCCAGAAGGTTCACGACGCCGGCGGGCAAGTCTACGTTGATGGCGCGAACCTCAACGCGCTTGTTGGTATCGCTCAGCCAGGCAAGTTCGGCGGGGACGTCTCCCACCTCAACCTGCACAAGACGTTTGCGATCCCGCATGGCGGGGGCGGCCCGGGCGTTGGCCCGGTATGCGTGGCTGAGCACCTCGTGCCCTACTTGCCATCCGACCCGCTTCGTGACGAGGCCGCCGCGCCGGTTGCCGCCACCCAATACGGCTCGGCGGGGGTCTTGCCAATCACGTGGGCATATATTGCGATGATGGGCGCCGACGGGCTGACTCGGGCTTCGCAGACCGCGGTCCTATCCGCGAACTATCTGGCGAAGAAGCTCAGTGGCCACTATCCGATCCTGTACACCGGAAACGGCGGACTCGTCGCTCATGAGTGCATTGTGGACATTCGCCCGATCGCCGCAGAGACGGGCGTGAGCGCCGAAGACGTGGCCAAGCGGCTCATGGATTTCGGCTTCCACGCGCCCACCATGTCGTTCCCCGTGGCGGGCACGCTCATGGTGGAACCTACCGAGTCTGAAGACCTCGCCGAGCTCGACCGGTTCGCCGAAGCGATGATCACGATCCGCGAGGAGATCGCCGAGATCGAACGTGGCGAAGCCGAACTCGAAACGTCCGTGCTCCGCCGTGCTCCGCATACTCTTGCCGCCGTCGTCGACTCGAACTGGGATCGGCCATATTCGGTGGAGAAGGCGGCCTTCCCGGTACCCAGCCTCAAAGTGGACAAGTATTTCACTCCGGTGGGCCGGATTGATCAGGCGCGCGGCGACCGCAACATTTTCTGCTCGTGCCCACCCGTTGAAGCGTTCGAGAACTGAAAGGCAAGCTCATGAAGCACTCCCCACTACACGCAGTCCACGAATCCGCAGGCGCAAGTTTCACCGATTTTGGCGGCTGGAACATGCCGCTGAAGTTCGGAAAGGAACTCGACGAGCACCACGCCGTGCGCACGGCTGCCGGCTTGTTCGACGTGTCGCACATGGGCAAGATCTGGATCACCGGCCCGCAGGCGGCCACCGGTCTTAACACTGCGCTGGCTGGCAATTTCGCGGCGATGTCCATCGGCCGCGCCCGCTACACTCTGGCGCTCACGGCCGAGGGCACGATCCTCGATGACCTCATCGTCTACCGCTTTGCTGAGGATCGTTTCCTTGCGATTCCGAATGCGGGTAATGCCGGCGTCGTGCTCGACGCGCTGCAAACGCGACTGGCCGGATTCGACGTCGTCATTCGTGACGAAACGGCCGACCATGCGCTCATGGCCTTGCAAGGTCCGGCATCGCTTGAGGTGCTGCGCGCACTCGCCGCCCCAGATCTTGCCGAGCGTGCCGCTGAGCTCACAAACTACACGGCTGTCGAACTGCCCGAGCTCGGTGTCATTCTGGCACGCACCGGATACACGGGCGAACTCGGCTACGAGATCATCATCGGCGCGCAGCAGGCCCCCGAGCTGTGGCAGGCGCTTATTGATGCAGGCAAGCCGCTCGGGCTGCTCCCCTGCGGGCTGGCTGCACGCGATTCGCTGCGCCTGGAAGCCGGCATGGCGCTGTATGGCAACGAGCTGTCGACGTCGATCACACCGTTCGAAGCCGGGCTGGGCGGCGTCGTCAGCTTCAAGAAAGAAGAAGACTTCACCGGCCGTAGCGCGCTCGAACCTCACCTCGGTGAGACTCCGCGGCGTGTGCTCGTCGGGCTGGTATCCGAGCAGCGCCGCGCGGGGCGTGCCGGGGCGGCGCTCGTCGTCGATGGAGAACAAGTCGGGCACATCACGTCCGGTATCCCGTCGCCTACGCTCGGCCATCCCATCGCCATGGGATACATCGACTCCGAGCACTCCGCGCCGGGAACTAAAGTGGATGTGGACGTGCGCGGAAAGGGACTCCCATTCACGATCGTGCCCCTACCGTTCTACACTCGAGCTAAGAAATAACGATCCCTACAAGCGAAAAGAGAAACACTATGACCGTTGTCAAAGCTGGCCTGCGCTACACCGCCGACCACGACTGGATTAACTCCGAAACCCCCGCGCGCGTGGGCGTATCCGACTACGCGCAAAACGAGCTGGGCGAGGTCGTCTACGTCGAGCTTCCCGAGGTCGGAGACGAGCTGACCGCCGGCGAATACTGCGGCGAACTCGAATCCACCAAGTCGGTAGCAGAACTTGAAGCGCCAGTGAGCGGAACCGTCGTCGAGGTCAATCAGGAGGTGCTCGACAACCCTGAGCTCGTCAACGAAGACCCGTACGGTGCAGGCTGGCTCTACACGGTGACCGTCACCGAGGAAGGCCCGCTGAGCAGCGCCGAGGAATACGCTGAAGAAGTGGGCGGCACCATCGAATAAAGCGTCGACTAGCCTAATCATGAGGTGAGGAGCGACACAGTGGCCGAGATCGATAAGCACCGGGATGCCTCGTCGCATCATTCGTTAGCGTCCGCGCTCATGCGGGTCCTTATCATTTTTGTGGTGGTCACGTTCTGGTCACTCATGCTCTCCATCGCCTACGCCTATCGGATGATCCCCACCGGCTTGTTCGGGTGGATCCGCTTGCCGGCGGGGATCTCTCCGTTCGAAAAACTCAACTTGGGGATTGCCGACGTCGTCGCCTATGTTGCGCTCTTCGTCGCCATCCTCATCGCTGCAACTGTTCAGCAAAACTCGACAATCGCGTCTGCCGAATCGATTGTTGACAACCGGCCCACAAACGCGGCCGAAGCGAAACAACAGCAAAAAGCGCTCGCCGTGTATTCCAGCCAGGCAGAAATGTCCACCCTCGTCAGCTTCGGCGCTGCTTTCGGTGTGCTCATGCTCGCCTGCCTTTTCGGGCTACAAGAAATGGCACTGACCGGAGCGGCGGACGCCGCCGTCGACCAGCACGGCGTGGGCTGGAACGGCTTCATCAAGTCTTTGCACGCGCTCGCCCATCCGCGCGTGGCCTTCCTGTTCTTCGTCAGCCTGCTACTGTTCATGACCACTTACGCCTCGATGCCGTCGTGGAAATCTACGGGTTTGTTCCGCCGGCAGGTTGAAGATAATGCATGGGCGGCCAAAGAACGCCTGCGCCTGATCGCTGAAGAACACGACCTCGACAACGTCAAGCCGATCAAAAATCCGGTTGGAGCGACGGCCGCAGCCGCCCTCGGCTACCTGGGATACGTCGTGCTCTTCACGGTGGCACTCAACGGACTACTCGTTCTCTTGGCCTCCGGCGACGGTTTTCATAGCCTTTTAGCATCGGAGAATCTCAAGTTCCTTGCACTGCTGAGCCTGGTGGCGATCACGGTTTCGACGACCGTTGGGAACCTCATGCTCCGCATGATGCACCTACAAGGCCAAACCACCACGCTCATTTCGGTCTCCCTGATAGCGAGCCTAGCCACCGCCATCTATATCGTGCATGCCGAAGGTGCCATGTGGTCGCTTGCGCTTGTTATCGCCATCCTGGCTTACGCGTGCCTGTGGGCGGCGCTATACAAGAACGCCGGGAAGATTCTCGACGAAAAGAATCCCGCCACATGGGAATTCCTTGTCAATCCGCCGAAGTTCATCGTCATGCGCCGCTACGAACGCATCCGCGCCTCGGCCGCCACGCTGGCATAGGCGAGCGTGATCGAGGGCACAGGCGAGTGTGATCGAGATTCGCCGTGCGATGTTGGGCCTTGCTGCAACTATGTGCAGGGCTGGCTGAAATCGCATCCTGAATCTCGGGCTAGGAGGAATCCTGAACTAAGAGTAGATCGGCTTTCCACCCATCGACACGACCCACTGCTCTAACATCGCACCCGGCGAGGTCTGCGGGGTGACTCCAAGGTCGTCCGCGTACTGCCAATCAGCGGCCAAACCGCCGTTGATGTTGTCATACGACATGATGATCCGGTACGGCGGTTGGAAGTTGCCGTGAAGAATGGTTTGTAACAGTTCTCTCCCACCGCTGTTTGCGATCTCCCGACCCAGTTCGAAAGCGCTCACACCATCGGTGAGCTCCCTGTTAGCGACCTCGTTCGAGTTGAGGAACTCGTTGCCAACACGGAAGTACACCGCCTGCCCGACCGATAGGTCAGCCATATCCGTGTAAATCCAAATCTCAGATACAGCCTGCGAACCGCCAATATAGTTGACGGCCGCCTGCATCGCGTTCATACTGTACGTTTCAAACGCCGCTTTAATCGGATCATGAGACATCGGTTTATTCCTTCCCGCGGCGAACCAGTGCACCACCGCCAGTCAGTGCAATTATCGCAATAATCCCCAGGCCGACGACGCCGGACGCGCCGGTTCGCGGCAACGCAGGAGGTGTCGTCGGCGTGGGTGTTGGGGTCGGCGTGGGCGTGGGCGTAGGCTCCGGCGTGGGTGTTGGGGTCGGCGTAGGTGTCGGTGTTGGCTCCGGCGTGGGTGTCGGCGTCGGCGTCGGCTCCGGCGGCGGAACCGACGCTTTGTTCACCAGCACGAGGTTGACGATCTGCGCCTCACCGGGGTTGACCGTAAACGTGCCGTCGCCGTTATCGACCACGCCGTCTCCGGTGATCGTGTAGTTTTCCCACGAGATGCCGGGCACGGCCGGAAGATCGACTTCCTTGATCGTGAACACGGCCGGTTTCGGATGGCGGATCGACTTGCTCGCATTCTCGGCGCCCACGCCGTGGATGTCCACAGTCCTCACCGTCGGATCATCACCCACGGTGTAGGCCACCCTGAATTGCGTGTCGGCAGGTATCTGGTCTGCGCCGTCGCCCTCAACTTCTTTCGCGATAGCAAACCGCGTGTACGCATCCCCTTGAGCTGTGATCTCATACGACGTTTCGTAGTCGACGATTTTGACTTCTTTGAAGCTCTCTACCGTGGCCTCGTTGGCGAATTTATCACCTTGGACGACGGTGCCTTGAGGCCGAGTCTCGTATTCAATCCGGTATTCGCGCAGCTCGTCAGGGTAAGTTTTGAATCTCAAGATAAACGATGTTTCGCCTGCTTGAGCCGTGTTGTACTCGATGAACTCTGCAGGAATCTCGGTCCACTGCTCAGGATCGTGCTTAGACAGAATGTTGCCCTGTGCGTCTTCAACAAGCTCCATCGACCTGATCGTGAACTGGTCCGCGTTGAACGCAAGCTCGTGCGGTTCACCGGTTCTGGAAACCATCTTGTCCGTGACCGTGATGCGCCCTTCGGCATCAGCCACAGTCGAGGGAATGGCGATCCGCCAGATGAGATTTCCGGCGTTGTCGACCCAACCGGTTTTAATCGGCTTTTGCATCCGCGGCTCGTTCGGCAACGGAAGAACCTGACCACCTGGCACAGGAACGTAACGGATCTCCGTGCCAATATTGAATGCGAACTGGCTAATGTTCTCCTCTGTGTGAATCTGCGCGTTGATGGAGAGCTGGCCGTGAAGGTTTTCCGTCAGCCCTGCTAGATCGGTGATCTGGCACACCAGAGTGGCGGGCTCCGCGGTGGCCCAGACGTATGGAGTTTGCTTGCATTCACCGATCTTACGGCCGCTTACCTCGAGGTCTTTGTCTTCCAGCGTGCCGTAGTAAATGAGCTCCTTAGGTAACTCAAGGCCGAACGTATCGCCGACCTTCACGCCGTCGGGATTCGGGCTCCCATCTGCAAGGACGGGGTCTGGCAAACGCCAGTCGGCCGTGACCGACAGTCTGTCCCACTGGTAGGTTCCAGAAGGATCCTGCCTGTCGATGTTCTCAACCTTGATGTTGGTGAACGCGTTGTTGTGGGTGAGCTGCACCTGTGAAGCGACCGCCGAGGGTACAACAGAGAGCACCCCGAAAAGGAGCACGAACATGGCAAGCAGTGCCACCAGTAATTTTGACGAAGGTTTCCTTGATAAGGCCCCTTGCCTAACAGGCATTCGCATTTGTACGTCCATTTCTCACATTCATGCCACTGCCGCGGCTTACTTACCGGATGGTTCTCCGGCACCAGTTTCCTTTAAACGATCCAAATTGCCAGTTTACATGACACGCAGAGTTTCACCTTCGGCATATTAGTATTCGGAATCCCGACGCCGGATGGATCTTGCCGCGAGCGCATTCCAATCAGTCGCGAGCGCGTGTCATCCAGCTGTTGCTTCTTGGCGTCCAGTCGTGTCCCGCGCATTTTGCTCACGTGAGTGGGCGTTGCCAGATACTATGAAGGGGTGGCGATGCGAATCGCTCGCCTAGACAGTTGGCCGAAGACTTCACAGAGGAAGCGAATCAGACATGTCCCATCGCCGTGACTCAGTAACACTTCGTTTCTTAGCCGCCCCCACGGATGTCAACACGCACGGATATGTTGACGGCGGCAAGATCCTGGAATGGATCGATAAGGCAGGGTACGCATGCGCCGCCGCATGGTCGGGCAAGTATGCCGTCACTGGCTACGTGGGCAATATTAGATTTTCGTCGATTATCGCGGCTGGCGACATGGTCGAGGTCGAAGCCCGGGTGGTGTTTACCGGCAGGACGTCGCTCCAAGTGGTGTGTACGGTCTCGTCGTACAATCCGCTCGAACCCGAGCGAATTTTGAACACACAATGCTTGCTGGTGTTCGTTGCGATGGGGTCCGACGGGCGGCCTGCTCCGGTCGAAAAGTTTGAGCCCTACGATGAGTGGAGCCGGATTGAGCACGAGCGTTCGATCACGTTGGCTGGTGTACGCAAAGAGATCGAAGATGCGATGGCCGACCAGGTGTACACCGACGACACCGAAGCCTGCCGGGAGACTTTGCGTTTCTTGGCCGCGCCCACCGATGTGAATTGGGGTGGCAAGGTGCACGGCGGTTACGTCATGCACTGGATCATGACGGCCGGGCAGCTGGTTGCTGAGCGTTGGTGCCACGGCCGCGCCGAGGCAGTGTACGCCGGCGGGTTCCGGTTCTATCGGCCGATGCTGATTGGCGACGTCGTCGAAGTTGACGCCCGCCTGATTTACACGTCGGGTAGCGATATGCACGTGTCCGTGTGGGTGCGTTCTGGCGACCCGCGCGGAACCGAGCTGCAGACCACCACGCATTGCATCATCGTATTTTCCGCACGCAACGACGCCGGCGAGGACGTCCCCGTTCGTCCGTGGGTTCCGCGCCTGCCAGAAGATCGGGCGCTGGAGCGTCACGCGGTTGATCTTGTTGAGATTCGTAAGAAGCTCGTGCGCACAAAGCATCACAAGTCTGCTGAGATGAAGCAAGCCGACGCCGAAAGGGCAAACCGCAGCTCGTAGGGCTGGGGAGTCGCTCAAACGCGGAGCTAACGATTGAGGATTTTCGGTTTGCTGCACATATACGCAAGGCTTCGGAAAATCTCAATTGTTAGCTCCGCCCCGCAAGCAAGCGTTCCGCAAAATGAGCCGCTTTTGCGGTGTTGCTTGCGGGGCGTTGCTCGTAGGCCGACGTTACTTCCGTGCGGCGCTACTTGCGCGGCGAGGTTGCGCGTACCAGAACCACGCCGCTGAGTGCAATGAGCCCGCCGTACCAGGCGACGAAAGCGAATACCGCCGTCGTGGATGGGGTGCCTGCAACGAGGCCGTCCACAAGTTCGGCAACTGCCGTGATCGGGGAAACGTCAACGACTGGGCGCAACGCCGGGGCGTACATGTCGCGTGGCATCATTGCCGTGTTGAAGAACATGGCGGCCATGACGAGCGGCACGAAGCTGACCGCGCCCTGCGGGGTGTTGACGACGTAGCCGAGCATGACGCCAACGCTTGCCGCCGCGAGCGCCACGACGGCGAGTACGGCGACGACGCCGAGCCCGGCACCAAGCGTTCCGACCCTGCCGCCGAGTGCGAGCCCGAGGCCGAAGGCGACGAAGACGGTGATGCCGGCGCGGATCGTCTCTGCCGCGACCCACCCAAGGACCGGTGCCGAGCGCCGCCCGGGCATGGTGGCCAAACGCTGCGGCAGGCCCTCGTGGCGCTCCTGCACGATCGAGCCAGCTCCCATGAGCGCGCCCGTGAATGCGGCACCCACGGCGACCATGAGAGATAGGGGAAGAACTTCCAGCGACGAGCCTGTGAATAGTTTAACCATGCCGTCGAACAGGATGAGCACGAGCCCGATCATGACCACCGGCAGGGCGGCCGCCATGATGAGCACTGAGCGCGAGCGCGCCCACCGCAGCAGGATACGGTTCGCATGAATTGCAGTAGTGTTGACGAGATTCATGAGCGCCTCCGAAATACGCGTGCCACCCATACGCTGCCGACCACGAGCCCGCCGAGTAGCCAGCCAGCCGCCTCGATCGCCGTCGTGCCAAGCGCTCCCCCCGGTGAGCAGGGCGCGGATCGTGTCAATGAGCGGCGAAAACGGCTGGTGCGTGATGATTGGTTGCAGCCAGCCGGGCAGCGTGGCGACTGGGATGAACGCCGTCGACGCCATGAGAAGCGGCATCTCGATGCCCTGGATGAGGCTAGCGGTTTGCACGGGGTGTTGTGAGCGTAGTGCGAGACCGGACGAGGCCAGGCCGAGCACGAGGCCGATCCCCTGCGCGAGCAAGAAGGCCGCCAGCAGACCCGCCGCTGAATCGGGTTGTGCGCCGAACAGAAGGCCGAGCAGTACCACCGTGCCGGCTGAGAGGAGCGAGCGAATGAGGTCGGTGGCCAGCCGAGAACCGATGGTGACGAGCGCGCTGATCGGCATCGTCTGCAGTCTGGCGATGAGCCCCGATTCGATATCCACCGCCATCGCCATTGCCGAACCGCCGGCGGTGAACATGACGGCTTGGAACATGGCGGCGGCCATAAGGTAGAGCGGATAGTCGAAGCCGATGGAGCTGGCCGCATGGCCGAACACGGCGATGAAGGAGACCATGAACAGGCCCGGAATCACAAAAGCGGACACGAGGGAGGCCGCGTTGCGGCGCAGGCGAATGTTGTTGCGCCAGGTGGCACCCGCGAAGGCTCGCATCGTGGACGGGTTGGTGGCGCTGGCCTCAGCGTTGAGCATCGGATGCCTCCTCGAAGGCGCTGCCGAGGAAGACGTCGTCGAGCGACGGCGGCGCGACCTCTGCGCTGACGACTGGCACGTTGGCGTCCGCAAGCGCGGTGAGTGCGCGGGCTAGGTCGGTGGGGCCGCCGTTGACTGGGAAGGAAACCGTTTGATTGGTGCGGGTGACGTGTTCGGCGTCGATCCCCAAAGCTTGTGGTAGCAGCTGGGCGGCGCGGGCGGCGGCGTCGTTGCTTGCACAGGTGACCGAGCCGACCGATTCACCGAACTGCTGGCGTAGCTCCACCGGCGGGCCTTCCATGATGTTGACCCCGCCGCGGATCATGACCACCTTGTCTGCCAGCCGCTCGGCTTCGTCGAGGTACTGCGTGGTGAGGAGGATCGCGACGCCGCGGGCTGCGAGCGCATCGACCATGTCCCATAGTTCGCGGCGCGAGCGCGGGTCGAGGCCGGTGGTTGGTTCGTCAAGGAAAAGCAGCTGCGGCTCTACGACGAGCGAGGATGCGATGTCGAGGCGGCGGCGCATTCCGCCTGAGTATGAGGCGACGCGCTGGTTGGCGGCGTTGGTGAGGCGGAATTCGTCGAGGAGTGCCTCGGCGCGGGCGCGCGCTTGTGGCATGCGCATGCCGTGGAGGCGGGAAAAGAAGATGAGGTTTTCGCGGCCGGTGAGCTCGCCGTCGACCGCCGCGAACTGGCCGGTGAGCGAGATGGTTTCGCGGACTCGTTCGGGGTTTTGTACGACGTCGTGC
This sequence comes from Trueperella bialowiezensis, assembly GCF_900637955.1. Taxonomy (NCBI): domain Bacteria; kingdom Bacillati; phylum Actinomycetota; class Actinomycetes; order Actinomycetales; family Actinomycetaceae; genus Trueperella; species Trueperella bialowiezensis. The sequence goes on along the minus strand of NZ_LR134476.1, from coordinate 1,949,674 downwards.
CCGCACACCGTGATCGTGCCCGAATCCGGTAGAAGCAACGTGGAGGCGATGTTAACCAGCGTGGTCTTGCCAGCTCCGTTGGCGCCGAGGAGGGCGACGACTTCGTTGGGTTCGACGGTGAAGCTCAGCCCGCGAAGTACGGGCTTTGCTGTGGTGCCCGTGCCGTAGGCTTTGTGCACGTTGTTGACTGCTAGAACGGGTTGTGAGCTCATAGATCCACCTTGAGATTTGCACGTGAAGATCGCGCGGATAACGCCATGCGGCTATGTGATTAGGTTAGCCTAACCTAACTGGCGCGCGTCAAGGGTGTCCGAAGCGGACAAGTGAGCTCTTAATAAGAGGCTACTGCTCGCAGCTACACACTCCTCGGAACCAGCGTGGAAAACTGAAAGAATTAGTCTTTCTCGCCGGACTCGGTGTTTTCGGACTCGGTCTCCACGGCCATTTTCGCATATTTCTCGGTAAGAATTTCGAACGTCTCCCGCTTTTTATCTAGATCTAAATTAGCAATTTTCTCTCCCACTGCGTAACAAATGGGAGGAACGATCATGAACACAAAAAACAAAACAGCACCCAAGGCCGGTTGTCCTGTTTTCAAATCATCTTCAGCAAGGCTGATAAGGAGGGCGACTATTGATATAATTACTGCGATAAAACTCAGCACTAGATCACGAATAGCACCTAAACTCGGATATGTTCGGCGCAAAAGAACACGAACACGCTCATCGGAGGACAGCTTGACGCTATTCTCAACACGAGTCAAATTCTTCATGGCATCCTCAATACTCGCCAGTCTCTTTTTCTCAAGCCGCGCTCGAGCCGTGAAAGACCATTTCTTCATAGCCAGCCAATTGGCAATTGAAGGCAAGAACAGAAATGAAAAACCAGACACAATTAGGATTGCAAGAGAAATCCGCTCGCACAGCTCTAACCTATCGCTATCTGACGTTAGAAGCGCGAATATTCCACTACTACGCAAAAGATAAATACCAGACCCAAGATAGCAAATGAATAAAACAATAAGAACAATGAAACCAGGATTGGCCTGCGCCCATTTTGTAATGGCTTCTATTTTATTGGTTCTTCCTTCTTTAGAGTCACCTAGTTCCTTTAATTCGTCGATTAGTGTTTTGTTTTTTTCGCACATATTGACCACTTTACCATAATAGTGAGGTTACCTTCGGGTTGTGGACAGTCGAGTTAGCGGGTTTTGAGTCGCGTGTGGATTTCTCAGCTGATAGACGACCTCGGGGATCCAGCCGGACATTCGAGTGGCGCCATGCTGTGTCGGTAACGGAGTCCAAGAACTTTCAAGATACGGCACGACCAAGCCCTTCCCTCTTCATATTTGACAGTGCCAGGTGAGCCTCAATCGGCTAGCACTCTTTGCGTTGGTTGACACCCGGCACAAGGGCAACCGCGAACCGCAAATACACCGCATTCCATCACGTAACGTATGCGATACTTGTCACTGTGGAGGAACATTTTTTAGAGGCCATAGGCTACCTGCCTGACTGGCAAGCAAATCTCACCCTTATCGACCGCTCGGCGCTTCGTGGCGTGCAGACTAAATCCCAGTGGGAGCACGTCGTCGTCTACAATGATCCGTCGGGCTCCGCACTGTCGCTGTTTCAATCCACGGACGGCGTATCGGGCGAATCGTTTACTGTCCACGGAACACCACGTATTTGCGTTGAGGCATGGCAGCTCACGCCAGGATTGGTCGAGCTGACCGTCATGGATGAACAAGGCGATGTGTTAACCAAGATCTTGGCCCAGGTTGACGACCCACACATGTACCCCCTCTATCCGCTCAAAGCCGTGGGAGAACCGGCTCGTTACGACGATTACTACCTCGGTGCAATTGCAGTAGACGTTGACGTGTTCGACAACGAAGACGCGTGGAAAAAGACCCAAACTCCTCTCGCCTCGCCTACTCTCGCCACGGAAGACGTTGCCGACGGATTCCCCGGTGAAATGTATATTGGTCCGCGCTTTGTCACGAGCCCGTGGCTATTCGCCGTATACGGTGGCGACGCGACGGCAGAAGAAGCCAGCGCTATCAGCATGTTCAAAGCAGTCTGCAAGGACGTTGAGATAGTGGTCAACCAGCTCACTGGCAAGCAGTGGTACCGCATTCACGCTGACTGCAGCATCCCTGTCACCTTGGCGCTACCTATCACAACCACACCTGCACCCAAGGTTGGAAGTATTGTTGATGGGAAAGTATTCCTCACGGGTACAACCGGATTCTGGCTCGACCACCACGGCTCATAGGATCACAGCCCTTAGCCATCTTCCAGCGGTCGTTACGCTGGGTAGCTGAGGGATTTCACGACATCGTTCCGACTATCTCACGCGGCTATATCACGCGACACGGTTCATTTCAGACAATATCCCGCCGGAATCCCTCTTGGTTCGCCCAGTCGGCGAAAATTGGTTGTGCCCGCAGAGGGGCTTATACTCGGCACACTCCGCACAGCAGGTGAAAAAGCGCCGCTTTTCATGGTTTCGGCAATGAGATTACGCTAGGTCACCTGTTACGCGGACATAGCAAGGTATTCTCACGCCGAAGACCCGAGCCACCATAGGGTTAAGGGACAAACAGGGAGCAGTACAACGTATTCCCGGGGTACCTGTTTCGTTCCTGGGGTAGACAAATCGCCGGATTTGGTACCCCTGGAAGTGAACGTGTACCCCCGGAACGCAAATAAAGGATTGCGGCAGTGCTCCAATGAGCCAGCGCAAATAGGTGGCGAGTCGCCTAATCCCTACGTTTCTGCTTATATAGCAGTTTTGGTGAACTCAAGGGAGCTAACCGGCCTCGCTTCTGCTACCACAGCAGAAATGCGTAGAGTAGCCCCTAACGATCACTATCGTGAAATCTAGCCTGCAGGACTACGAGGTCCTCACCATCGACGAGATAGACCACTCTCAATCGAAAGTGCATCGTTACGCTTCGCTATATAGGCTTATTGTCATCCCAGATGAACAAGAAGCAGGAGTACAGACGAAGGTGCCGACCCTTACAATAAGAGTCGGCACCTTCCCTTCCAGAGGGGATCTGATAAACGCCGTGTTTACCAGTTCTCTTGGAAGGTCGAGTCTCGAATCCGGCAAGGGGACACAAGCCGGACTAGGTAATAGAACTCCAAGCGCGTTGCCTTCCTAATTAGGCCCCTTCAGGCGAACAAAAGTTCAGTTTGCTCGCACCTTAGAACGCTGGCGGAGCGCTAAGCCATCTAGCTGTTCGTGGACTAGAGAGACTCAAACCTGTTTAACTCGTTGGCTTTTGACGCCTCCGATTAAGCAGAGACAATGCGCTTCCGACCAGCAGAGCGATGAGCCCGACTGTTCCGAGGGTTTGATAACCCGATGCGCCAGTTAGAGGCAACGCAGGAGGCTGCTTTGAGTCAACGATCGGAGGTGTCGTTGGTGGAACAGGCGGATCATCGGGGATTCGTGTGTTCGTAACAACAGACCCATCCTCAGAAACGGTTTTATTAAACCCGGAAGGAACGTTTAGTTCGTCAACTCTGTAAGAATAGGGAGTTCCCGAGTTGTCGGTCGTTGGCAGATCTGTCCACGTGTAGCTCCACTCCGAGTCCGCGCTAACCTTTACCGGATCGCCGAATTCAACTTCGGAGCCATCATCGACTTTCTGGTATAACTGCAAGTCGACCTCCGGCAGCTCATCGTCATCGACGCCTTCCCATACTTTAGTGGCAGTGAAAGTGGTTACTCCCGGCGTGTAGGTATTCGTCACCGTCAACCCATCATCAGACACCGACTTCGTGTAATTATCCGGAACATCCACCTCATCTACCGTGTAGACATACGGATTGCCATCAAAATCAGTTTCCTCAAGATCAGACCATGTAGCACTGGTCTGCCCATCAGCAAGAGTAACCTCAGACCCTTCCACAGCAACCCCATTACGGAACAGCTGCAAAGTCACCTCCGGGCGAACACTAGGACCGCCCTCCCACACCTTAGAACCAGTGATAGTCGTAACTCCCGGCGTGTAGGTATTCGTCACCGTCAACCCATCATCAGACACCGACTTCGTGTAATTATCCGGAACATCCACCTCATCTACCGTGTAGACATACGGATTGCCATCAAAATCAGTTTCCTCAAGATCAGACCACGTCGCACTGGTCTGCCCATCAGCAAGAGTAACCTCAGACCCTTCCACAGCAACCCCATTACGGAACAGCTGCAAAGTCACCTCCGGGCGAACACTAGGACCGCCCTCCCACACCTTAGAACCAGTGACTTGAGTCCGCTTTATTGAGGCTTTGTTGGTCAACACGAGGTCAACAATTTGGTTTTCACCAGGATCAACCGTGTAGGTTCCATCGCCATTGTCAACAACGCCCTGCCCGGTTATCGCATACTCGTCCCAAGAAATTCCCGGTACGGCTGGCAGTTCAATTTCTTTGATCGTGAAAACCGCAGGCTTAAGGTGCCTAATTGACTTGCTCACGTTGCCGAGACCGTAGATGTCAACAGTTCTAACCGTCGGATCATCATTGACGGTATATGAAACCTTAAATGTTGTGTCGTCCGGTATTCGGTTGACAGCTTCGCCTTCGAGCTGTTTCGAAATAGAGAAACGCGTGTACGCATCACCGTTCGCGGTGATTTCCACCGACGCTTGATACTCCACTTCCCGAGTGATTTGTGTAGTCTCAACCTTGGCTTCATTCACGAATCTATCGCCTTCAAGCACGTCGCCACTCGGCTTCGTCTCATATTCAACTCGGTATTCGCGCAGTTCACCAGGATAAGTACGGAATTTCAGACTGAAAGAAGTCTCGCCCGCTTCAGCGGTGTTTTCCTCAATATAATCTGCCGGAAGATCCGTCCATTGCTCAGGATCATGCTTCGAATAGAGGCGTCCGTCGTCGCCTCTCTCCAACTCCAAGGACTTAATCTTGAAGCCTTCGGGCCCGGATGCGAGCTCGTGAGGCTCCCCCGTACCCGATAGCATTTTATCGCTTACTGTGATTCGGCCTGTCGAGTCCGCGGCTGATGAGGGAATCGCGATCCGCCAGACGAGATTTCCTGATGCCCCCACCCATCCATTTTTAGTTGGCTCAGATAGTCTGGGCTCGAGCGGAATCGGAAGGACTTCGCCTCCTGGCACTGGAACATAAATAATCTCTGTACCAATATTGAACTCAAACTCGGTTACATGTTCGGTCGAGCGCACCTGGGCATTAATGGCGAGTTTTCCATTGAGATTCTCGGTAAACCCTCCCAGATCTGTGATAGTACACAGCAGTTTTGCGGGCTCATCCGTGTCCCAGTTGTAAGGGGTTTGTTTACATACGCCGACCTTATGGTCATCAATCATGAGGTCTTTGTCGCCTAACGCACCGTAGTACGTTAACTGTTTTGGCAACTCGAGTCCAAAGGTATCCCCCACTTTTGTACCTTCTGGATTGACAGAACCGTCTTCAAGAATGGGGTCGGGTAAACGCCAATCGGCGGTGATAGAAATGCTGTCCCATTGGTACGTCGCAGACCCACCCGGATTGGATGTGTTTTCTACCTTGATGTTAGTAAACGCATTATTATGCGTAAACTCTGACGGCGATGCCTGAACTTGCGTTACGCCGAGAATTCCAGAGAAGAGAAGAAAGATCGTAAGAAGCACACCGAGCTTCTTAGAAACTAGCTCCCCCCCCCGCGAGAATTTTATTAGGAGGATTCATATTCCTAACCTTTCTTCATACAGCATGCCTTTAATAAGTGAGCACATAGATCATTTTGGTACTGTTTCCTGCCAATAGCAAGTTTTGTGGAAGAACTACATTCTTTAGCGCTCAGATCGTGGAACATCCGGGACCCCAGATCGACGTAGTCACTGTAGACATTTCGTCCCACCATCTCGAATCCACACATTTTCTTGCACGATCTCAGCTGGGTTACTTGTTAACGGTTACTGACACTCGTTTTCAGCCGCACGTGGGCTTCTCAGCAGGTAGACGACCTCGGGGATCCAGCCAGATATTCGAGTGGCGCCATGCTGTGTCTGTAACGGAGTCCAAGAACTTTCAAGATACGCCTCGGCACTCAGTGAAACACCAGCGTATTCGCGGGCAATCGCAGCCCAATGCGGAAGAACCTCATAACCATAAAGTTCCCAGTCAGGGCGGTTGGTCGGCACCGTGCAGTCCGCCCGATACGGGTGGGCCTCGGTAAGATCCACGAAATCGCTGGCGCTGTTAATTCTGAGAATCTGCCCCACATCGCATTGAAAATCCTGCGGATCAACAACGCGCATCCCTGATTTATCAGTCGCCTTCCACCTCATAATTTTCATGGGAACTTCCGTGATATCACCTTCGAAGAACAAGTCATGGATAGGCATTGACCCAAACAATTGTAAATTCTGAGAGAGCACCGGAGACAAAACTTGGCCTCGATAAAAGGTGATCGGTTGGAAGGTTTCCACGCTTGGCGTCGTCCACCATTGAGTTCCGCCAGCATAATCGTCCGTTAGCTGCCACTGACCGGATTTCGATGGCATCACCACGAAAGATTCCGACACGCATTCCGAATAGGTTTGGACGAAGTGCGAAGACAGCCGTCGTCGTTTATCTTCCGTCACCGACGGAAAATTCACTGGCTCAGAATAGTCAGGTATGCTGCGCAGCAATTCAGAAAAGATCAACAACGCACGTTCGGCGCCGCTGACTTCATCCGGAACCTCACGAAGCAGCTCTTCATCAGAGTGTCCGAAACCTTCCAGAAGGTCGTTGATACGCGGCAGATCGATGGCTGGCGCTGTCGGATCACCAAGCCAACTAGCGATAGCCCAAGCCTGAGCGTTAGGAGTGAGTTCAACCATCGTATTCCGCGGGTCGGTGTAAATATCTAGGTGCGCTGTTGCACAGCATAAAATGTACCATCCTTAGCGCCTGGTACTTATCGCACGACCGAGCCCTTCCCCTCTTTACTTTTGACAGTGCCAGAGGCGCTTTCATTCACTGAGAGCGCCTAGTCATTTTGATACTTGTAGTACGAAATGCTCCGGGGTGCCTTGCAGTCGCGAGCTTTCGATCACTAGTGTAGATTTTCGTGCGCAATCATAGCTGGGCTACATTTCGACCGGCGCTTCTGGATCTCAGCCGTCAGTGATATTCGCGAGCGTCACATCCAAAACATCAGGTTTCGCCCCCGCCCGCACGCGCCGTCCGCCCCGGTTGGTTCCGTCTTTCGCCATAAACGTCCTCCGTATTATGATTAGTTGAACGGATAAACTGCGCTATGGATTTGGGGGCAATAATTGGATGATTGCCATAATAAGCAGCAAGAATCGTCACTATCTTCTGCTGTCCCACTTAAAGCTATTGCGTTTGTTGGGTCAACACAGTTAGTTGCCCTGGCACTTTTTTATTTCGTGACCAAAGTCAACGAAGCAGGCACGCTTTTAGCATCCATACTCGAGATGAGTTCACTAACCGTACTTATCGGCTTGTTCCTCAAAAAAGGCATCATCCTTGCCACGACAATAGCGTTCCTGTTCATAAGCTTCGTAATTTCCACATTCGTAGGATTGGCCACCCACAGATACGCCCTATCTGCGTTTTCGGCACTCACCAGCTTCAGCCTAGGTCTGATGCTATATTTACCATCGGTGAGTAACGTCAACTTGCCGCATGTCTATCAGCTACCCCAAATATCTCTCATCATCCCCCTTCTTTTTGCTACTCCTCTCCTAACCCTTGTTATACAGAAGCCTAACCGTGACGAGTAGAGAGGAGCACCTGCGGCAGAACCCATACTCGGCCCGCTCCGCGTAACACATGAGAAAAGGGCCAATTTCATGCTTTTTGGCAATGAGATTACGCTAGGTCACCTGTTATGCGGACTCGAAGCGGTATCCCCGCAACGAAGAGCCAAGCCCACCACCAGATGGTAAGGGTTAAGGGACAAACGGGGAGCAGTACAACGCATTCCCGGGGTACCTGTTTCGTTCCTGGGGTACCAAATCCGGCGATTTGTCTACCCCGAGAAGCGAACGTGTACCCCCGGAACGTAAATAAAGGATTGCGGTAGTGCTCCGATAAGCCAGCTCAGATTGGTGGCGAGCCGCCTGAGCCCACGTTTCTGCTGATATAGCAGTTTTGGCGAACTCGAGGGCGCTGAACGGCTTCGTTTCTGCTACCACAGCAGAAATGCGGCGAGAAGCCCGGAACTATGTCCGAGACATCGCATTTGTGGAGCTAAGGGGATTCGAACCCCTGACCTCTTCCATGCCATGGAAGCGCGCTACCAACTGCGCCATAGCCCCGTTAACTCGTTTTATATTACTCACAAGTCCACCGCCGCGCCAATTACGCCGCTGGTCTTTCCAGTGAAAACGCTCACCCGCACCCGATTACCGGGATATGTTAGGCGGCACCACTGTACGCCGATTATAAGACCGCAACTGCCACGGCGGGGTGCCACCTTCGCGAGGTTCCACGATTGCCCACCGGCAATTATCCATCCCGTGCAATCCCACCCACTCAGATGGGTTTTGCCCGAGCAACGTCATAATCCCATTGGCGATCGAACCGCCATGGGCAACGAACACGATCGTCTCCCCCGAATCAGCGCCCGCACCAGCACGCGCACCAGCACGCGCACCAGCATCCACACCAGCATCCACACCTACGTCCGCCACGGCATCAAGCACCGCGTCGTATACCCGTTGGCCGGTGGCCTGCCGCGTTTCCAGGCCCACGCTCTCAACTTCACGGCCGGCCCGCCACTGCGCCCATTCGTCCGGGTAGCCGTCACGGATTTCGTCAGATGTCATGCCCTCCCACAGCCCGTAGGCACGTTCGGACAGCCGCTGATCCGCCACAACGCGCAGCCCGGTTTCGTCAGCCAAATACTGTGCGGTCTGCATCGCCCGAGTCAGTGGCGATGAATAAATCCGGGTCGGTTCAATACGTGCCAACTCGGTGGCGGCCGCACGCGCCTCTGCATGCCCGGTCTCGTTCAACGGGAAATCTGACGAGCCTTGTATTCTCAAAGCAAGATTCTGGTCGGTCTGCCCATGGCGCCAAAACACTAAGCGCAGACGGTCTGCCATTAGTCATCTCCCTCGTCGAATACTGGCTGGAAATACTGTGCGAGGTCAGAGGTCTCGGGCTCTTCTACAGTCACGTCGTCAGGCAATTCGATTTGTGGCTGGTCGCCCCACAGTTTTTCGAGCGCATAAAACTCGCGGTCTTCGTCGTGTTGTACGTGGACCATGAGCCCGCCATAGTCGAGGAGCACCCATCGGGCTTCACCTTCGAGGCCTTCACGCCGTAGCCGTTCGTGGCCGGCTTTATACATGGCTTCTTCGATGTCGTCAACCAGACCGCGGACCTGGCGTTCGCTTGAGCCAGACACGATCAGGAACACGTCAGTAAGAACGAGCCGTTCGGAAACGTCGATTGCTGTGATCGACGTTGCCTTGCCGGCGGACGCAGCACGTGCTGCAAGATAGGTGAGGTCAATCGATTCGGGTGTAGCTGCCACGGTGTCCTTTCGCCTTACAACAGCAACTTAAATACGTCGGTCACAACGCTTATTTCTGGTGCGGACAGGTATCGGTGGTTGATCCACGATCCCACTAGGTATCCCACGAGAGCGCCGAGCAGCACGGCGATCAGAATGTTCAGCCATGTGCGCCGCGGGGCTTCCACTTCGGTTTCCATTTCTTCGAGGTCTCCGCCGGTTTCGTAGGTGGCGACCGCCGAGTCTGGCGCTTGTTCAGGTGTGACGCTCTCTGCGGGCTCAGCCACCACTGCGCTTTGCGCTGCCGCCCCTACCGTGTCGTCGCGGCGCGTGCGTGCAAGGAGTCGATCTTGCAAGGATCCTTGCGCGTTTTCGGCTTCGCTATCGTCACTGGTCTCGGTAGCGTCTTTTTCGCCGACGACGCCGTCGCCGTCGGCCTGCTTTTCTTCGGCGGACTCGGTCTTGTCGTCGTCTTCAAACCTGTCGAACACCGATTTGCGCTGTGTTGTTTCCGGTTGCTCCGCAGGTTCAGGATCGGGCTGTTGCTCCGCCTTCGGGGCCTCGTCCACGGAGTCCATCTGCACGGTTTGCGTGCCGCCATCTTCTTCGCCAACATCTTCGCTGACTTCCTCGCCAGCCTGTTCTAAGGCTGCGGCATCAAGCGCCTGCTGCCGTTCTTGTTCGGCTAATTCGCGCAGTTCCTTACGGGAAGGCCGGCGTAGTTTGAGCTCGGCCGTCGTCGAGCCTAATTCTCCTTCAGGAAGCGGCTTGAGCTTGCCCATTTCCCTCAGTTCGCGGCGCGATAACCTGCGACTATCACTCATTTATGACTCCTTGCCCTCAGTGCGTACTGGCACCTGTGAGGTCGTCTCTTCTTCGTTCGATATATATAGATGATACTTGTTTATGTACTGCACTACGCCATCAGGCACCAAATACCAGACGGGAACGCCGTTTGCTGCGCGCTGGCGGATGCCCGTGGAGGAGATCGCCATAGCCGGGATTTCTACGAGCGACACCGATTCGGCCGGCAGCCCGGAAATATCAAGATCGTGCCCTGGCCTGTTCACCCCCACAAAATGGGCGAGTTCCCATAGGTCTTCTTGATCTTTCCACGTCAAGATCTGCGGAAGCACGTCAGCGCCCGTGATAAAGAAAAGGTCGGCGTTGGGATAGATAGCACGCAGGTCGCGCAGAGTATCGATCGTGTAGGTGGTTCCTGGCCGCTCAATGTCAACACGTGACACGTTGAAACGCGGGTTCGACGCAGTGGCAATGACCGTCATGAGATACCGATGCTCGGCGATCGTCACTTTCCGATTCTTCTTAAACGGCTGCTCGCCGGTGGGAACGAAAATAACTTCGTCGAGGTCGAAATAGTATTGCACTTCGGAAGCGGCCACGAGATGTCCGTTGTGGATGGGGTCGAAGGTTCCACCCATGATTCCGATCCGCGGACGCCGCCGCCCGATCTCACTGGCGGACATGCCCGTCACCTTGTACGATCCACGTCGTCGTGGTGAGCTCACGCAGAGCCATCGGCCCGCGGGCGTGCAACTTCTGAGTGGAAATCCCGATTTCTGCTCCGAGGCCGAACTGGCCGCCGTCAGTAAACCGAGTGGACGCGTTGACCATGACGACGGCGCTATCCACGGCCTGCGTGAACATGTTGACGGTGGCCACGTTTTCCGAGATGATCGCTTCCGTGTGACCACTCGAGTATTGGGCAATATGTGCGACGGCGTCTGCCGGGTTATCCACGACACGCACGGCAAGTTCGAGTGCGAGGTACTCGGTCTCCCAGTCAGCTTCCGTGGCCGGCACCGCATCAGCTATCAGCTCGGCGGCCACAGCATCGGCGTGGATGGTCACGCCTGCCTCACCGAGCGACTTACCAAGGCGCGGCAGCAGCTCACCGGCCACATCACGATGCACGAGAACGGTTTCCACAGCGTTACACACGCCCGGGCGGTGGGTTTTCGCATTGACGACGACGTCGTGTGCTCGGTCCACATCAGCCGCGCTATCAACGTAGATGTGGCAGTTACCTACCCCGGTCTCGATCGTGGGCACGGTGGCCTGTTCGATCACTGTTTGGATGAGGCCTGCTCCCCCGCGCGGAATCACCAGATCAACGTATCCGCGAGCGCGCATGAGCGCCACGGCGCCGTCCCGGCCGTAATCGTCGACGCTTGCCACGAGATCCGGGGAAAAGCCTGCCTTGTCGATGCCCGCACGGATCGCCGCAACGAGTACTCTGTTGGATTCCAGTGCCGCCGATCCGCCGCGAAGCAGAACAGCGTTTCCGGCTTTGAGGGCAAGCACTGCGGCGTCCACGGTCACGTTGGGGCGTGCTTCGTAGATCATTCCGATCACACCCATGGGCACGCGCTTGTTTGTGAGCCGCAGGCCGTTGTCCAGTGTGCGGCCTTCCACGATTTCGCCTACCGGATCGGCAAGGGAGGCAACATCCCGTACCGCTTGTGCGATGTCGGCGAGCCGCTGGGACGTCAGAAGCAGCCTGTCGATCAGTGCCGCACTCATTCCTGCGGCTTTCTCACGCTCGACGTCCTCGCGATTAGCGTCCAGGATATTCTGTTCGTTCGCTAACAGCTCATCGGCTATCTTGGCCAGCATCGCATTCTTTTCGGCGGTGTTCGCCACTCGTAGCGCCCGTGCCGCGTCCTTTGCTTTCGTTGCTAGATCGCGGACTGCCTGGTTTGCCTCGGACATACTTACCATCACCACTCCGTCTGATTCCCATTAGTCGGTAGACTCTCAATTATCCTCTACCTTACGGGAATATATGCGCAAGGTATGCGTTCTTCTCGCTAAGCAACTACTTCGGCGCGCACAGCGCCACGAAAGGACGAATCTATGGCAACCGTAGAAGTCACCGCCGAAAACTTCAATGACACCGTCAAAGAAGGCACCGTTATCCTGGATTTCTGGGCGGAATGGTGCGGTCCGTGTAAGACGTTCGGCCCTACTTTTGAGGCTGCTTCTGAAAAGCATGAGGACATCACGTTTGGCAAGGTTGATACCGAAGCGCAGGGCGAGCTCGCGCAGGCTTTCCAGATCATGTCGATTCCTACGCTGATGGTCTTCCGCGATGGGATCCGCATCTACGAGGGTGCTGGCGCACTTCCGCCTGCCGCCCTGGATGATCTCATCGAGCAGGCGAAGGCCCTCGACATGGACGAGGTGCGCGCGAAGATTGCGGAGAGCTCTGAGGAGTAATCTTCACTGACCGAGTTTCGGAGTGCGGCTTTCGGGTCTGCTGCACCTATGTGTAGCACAGCCTGAAATCGCACTCCGAATCTTTATTTTTCGACGTTAATCTGTGCCCGCGCATCCAGCAGAGGCAGGACGCCGCGCAGCACCGACGCCAGGTCAGTGGGCAACGACGCCGGAACGAGGATAATGCCGTCAGCCGCGCCGTATCCCACCCACGATTCGATGGTGTCGGCTACCGAGTAGATCGTGCCATACACATGGGCGATCCCTTCGAAGGGTTGGCAACCAAACATACGCTCAATGAGCAGTGCACGCTCTTCTGCCGCAGTTACAGAACCTGAGATGACGATTCCAAGTTCGGCAAAGACGAGGATGTTTTTGCCGAGTTCCTGGCCGGCGGCACGGATCGCGAAACGGGCTTCCCTTGCCAGGTGCGGGTCGGACACCCGCAGGCGCACAGCATCCGCAATGGAGGCAATGATTTTCGCACGCTCGGCCGATATTGACGGGTTAGTGATAATGACGGCGATCTTGATGCCGGCAGCCCGAGCGTTACGGGCTGCTTCTTCGACACCCGCAAAGTCAGAATCGGTGGCCAGAGTAATTGTGAGACCGGCCCAGCCTTCGTCCTGCGCGGCCAATAAATCGATAGCGACGTCCATCGCTTCGGGGCAACCAGCCACTCCGGCGAATACTCCGCCTTCGGATACCTGTGCGAGCCGGCTGCAGGTTTTCGCAGCGTCGTATTCACACTCCGCGTCGGTTGAGCTGGAATCGTTTTTGAATTCGGCGCCAAGGCTAATGAAATCGATTCCGCCTTTGTGCGCCGCCTTGACTGTTGAGGCCAAGCGAGGGAAGTTCACCTGTGCACGGCAATCGGGGTCAATGCCCGGGCCGACGCACGCGTCAAGCAGCGTCAGATCCATCCCGATCCACGCTGTTGCCAGATGATCGGGCGCCATTGTTTCGTCGGCAATATCGATCGGGTGTGCATAATTCAGCGCTTTGCGTGATGCTGCTAATTCGATAGTCACGGTTACTTCCTCATATTCATAACACGAGGCGAATAATTTTTCGCTCCTGTTAACTCAAAAAAGTACCGAATACAGCCGTGTCCGGTCAATGAAACAATGAGTAAACAGCGCCTCGCCCGCGTTTTGAGAGAGCAAATCTCACTTTTCGGGAAGCGCCTTTCGGCGGAATCTCAACGAAGAGAGGAAATGCCGCCAGATTCTTGTGAACTTGCTTACGAATCGGCGAAAAGTGTGCTAGTCGTTACGATTTAGTAAGTTTGGCGAGATCACTTGGTCGGCAGCACGAGATCATCGGCATGCACCACGGGCCGGGGGGCCGATCTTTTATGCATATATGCATTCAGTTCTGCAGTAGAAAATGCACTGAGTCCGCGTGCCACTTCCACCCCGTTTGAGTCCACGATTGACACCAGATCTCCCGCCGCGATTGTTCCGCGCACGTCAGTCACACCAACGGCCAGCAGCGATGCCCCACCGCTGCGCAGCGCGTTCTTTGCGCCGTCGTCCACGGTGATCGTGCCCTTAACAGCGGCTGCGTGGCGCAACCACAGATCGCGCGCTGGGATACGTTTGGACCTTGGCAAAAACCACGTGCCAACTGTTTCACCGGCGAGCGCGGCACCGAGATCGGCTGTGGATGCCAGTAAGGTTGCCACGCCCCCGGAGGTTGCGATGCGCGCGGCTTCCACTTTGGTGGCCATTCCGCCCGTGCCCACCTCAGAGCCCTTACCCGTAATAGTAAAGCCGGCGAGCTCGTCCATGTCGGCAACTTCGCTAATCAGTGTCGCCCCCGGAGTTCCCGGCGGCCCGGAATACAGCCCGTCCACGTCGGTCAGCAAAATCAGGGCCGTCGCGTCCACAATGTGTGCCACAAGGGCGGCAAGCCTGTCATTATCGCCAAAGCGCAGCTCGTCGGTCACCACGGCGTCGTTCTCATTCACAATCGGAATCACGCCCAGGTGCAACAGGCGCTGCAAAGCGGACTGGACGTTGTTGTAGTGGCGGCGATCAACGACGTCGTCCGGCGTCAGCAATGCCTGCCCGATCGTCACGCCGTAGCGTGCGAATTCGTCGGTGTATGCCTGAATAAGATGGGATTGGCCGACCATGGACGCTGCCTGCTGGTCGCGCACATCTGCTGGCCTGCGCCGAAAACCAAGCGGTTGCAAACCAGCCGCGATCGAACCCGAGGACACGAGCACGATCTGCTGTCCACGCACGTGAGCCGGGCCCAAAACGTCCACGAGTTGCGCAATCTGGTCGCGTGCCAGGGAACCGCCTCGCGTCAGCGACGACGAGCCGATCTTGATAACGATACGCGGCGCTTGCCCAAGCAGAGCCCGATTCGAGAGTAAATGTTGCACGCCAGCCATTCTACCTGCGCGTTAGTTTGCTGACGGGTCTGTCCAAATCCCTTCGTCGCGGTCGGCACGAAGCGCTTGCCTGGCCTCTTCTTTGGCGTCCATCCGCTCGTGGAAAGCAGCCTTACGCTGGGCGCGCGTGGGCCTGGACCAGTCTTCCAACCGCGCATCGGAGCCGCGTGGAGCCAAGTGTTCGGCACCTGTGGACAGGGTGGGTTCCCAGTCGAACACCACACCGCCATCCAGCGGGCCGATGACCACCGTGTCACCACCAATAGCGCCGGCTTTCATGAGTTCTTTTTCCACTCCGAGCGCGTTGAGACGATCGGCGAGATATCCCACGGCCTCGTCGTTAGCGAAGTCCGTCTGGTTGATCCATCGCTCAGGTTTGCGACCGCGCACCTGATAGATGACGGTACCCGAATGGTTGACGGGCGTGACGGTGAAACCGTCGTCGTCTTGACTCACCGGGCGGATGACCGGGCGGGCTTGGGGCACGACGTCGTGGCTACGCACCTCGTCCACGATCTTCGCCAGCGCGAAACCGAGTTCGCGTAGGCCATGCCGGGCCACAGCAGAGACGATGAACACTTGATAGCCGAGCGCTTCGATCTCCGGTTGCACAAATTCGGCAAGTTCGCGCGCTTCGGGCACGTCAGCCTTATTAAGCACGACGACGCGCGGGCGCTCCATGAGTGGCACCCGGTCGTCCATCGGCGGGATTTGGTCGGCATAGGCGGCCAGTTCGGCTTCGATTGTCTTCAAGTCGGTCACCGGATCACGCGTAAACTCGTAGGCCGCGCAGTCAACAACGTGAGCGATCACCGCGCACCGTTCAATGTGGCGCAAAAATTCATGACCGAGCCCCTTACCTTCCGAGGCTCCCGGGATGAGTCCCGGAACGTCGGCCATCGTGAAACGATTATCACCGGCGCTCACCACGCCGAGGTTGGGCACGAGCGTGGTGAACGGATAGTCAGCGATCTTTGGCCGGGCTGCAGACATCGCGGCGATCAGCGATGACTTTCCTGCTGATGGAAAACCGACGAGCGCGACGTCGGCAACAGACTTCAGCTCAAGGACCACCGAGATCTCTTCACCCGGCACTCCGAGCAGTGCGAAGCCGGGAGCCTTGCGCTTCGGTGATGCGAGCGCAGCATTACCCAAGCCACCGAAGCCGCCTTCCGCCACCAGATATTCGGCGCCCTCCCCCACGAGGTCAGCCAGAATGTTGCCGTCCATGTCCTTAACCACCGTTCCGGACGGCACGTGAACGATCAGATCTTGACCGCGTTTGCCATGACGCAAGTCGCCGGCACCGGGCTGACCATTTTCGGCCTTCAAATGCGGTGAATGATGCAAAGAAAGAAGCGTTGATTCTTGCGGATCAACCCGCAAAATGACGTCACCACCGTGACCGCCGTTAGCCCCATCAGGGCCACCTAGCGGCTTGTACTTTTCACGGCGCACGGACGCAATACCGTTGCCGCCTTTACCTGCTTGAATATGCAGTGTCACCCGGTCGATAAAACTAGCCATGACGTCCTCTCTTCCTCAACACAAAAAGGGGTGAAGAGCTCAACGCCCTGTCACCCCTATTTGACGCGCGTGCGCGCGGTAGTCGCCTTAGGCGTCTACCAGCACGTTAATGACCTTGCGGCCGCGCTTGGTTCCGAACTCGACCAGACCGGCCTCAAGAGCGAACAGCGTGTCATCCTTACCGCGGCCGACGTTAACGCCCGGGTGGTACTTCGTGCCGCGCTGGCGCACGAGGATTTCTCCGGCGTTCACAGCCTGGCCGCCGAAGCGCTTGATTCCAAGGCGTTGCGCATTAGAATCGCGACCGTTGCGAGTTGAGCTCGCACCTTTCTTTGTTGCCATCTTCAGACCTTCTTTTCTAAAAAGCTCGTATCGTGCCGATTAGCCGATGTTTGTGACCTTCAGGCGAGTCAGCGGCTGGCGATGACCCATGCGCTTGCGGTAACCAGTCTTGTTCTTGTACTTCACAATGGAAATCTTCGGACCCTTTTCGTCACGAACGATCTCGGCGGTAACCTTAGCGGAAATACCATCGGCAGACGTGGTGACCTTGTCACCGTCGACGAGCATGATCGGCTCTAGCTCGACCTTGTCGCCAGCTTCGCCTTCGATCCTGTTCGTAACCACGATAGATCCGACGGACACCTTCTCCTGGCGCCCGCCCGTCTTAACAATCGCGTAAACCACGTTCAGCTCATCTCTGTCGATTTGGTGCACATATGTGCTTGGAAAATGTTGTAGCGCTTTACGCGCCGAGTTACAAGTTTACTGACAACCGCCAGCCGTAACAAGTTAGCAAAGGGCGATGATCGCCACATTGCGCGGCTTGCTCCTAATCTTTCTTCACGGGGAAGCTCATGATGTGCGACTTGCCGGAACTTCCGGTGCTGATCGTTCCCGACGACGTCACCCGGCGGCGCTCACGCTTCGGCTTGGCCTCGCCCTCAGAATTACCGTCAGCCTTGGCGCTGCTTTCGGCTTCGCCATTGCCTTCTGGCTTGGCGCCGCTTTCTGCCTTGGTGGGCGCGGCCTTCTTCGACTTGCTACGGCGAACCGGCTTCTTCTCCTGTGCCGAAGCCCGCTCCCGCCCATCAGCGGCCTCTTTCTTGTCCGCGGCCTCGCTCTTACCCGCGGCCTCTTTCTTATCCGTGGCGTCGTTCTTGGACGATGCAGCCGCAGCAATGTTAGCCAGAGCTGCACGCACTTCCTCATGTTTCGGATCGGCCGCAGCCTTCTTGCGCGGACGTTCACGGGCCTGGCGGCGGGTGGATGTGCGCGGATTTTGTTCGTCAGTTTCGCCGCGTTCCACAGGGTTTTCATGCGTAATGTAGCCGTGGCCGTCGCAGCACTCACACGTGGTAGAAAACGCTTCAACGAGCCCTTGCCCAACCCGCTTGCGGGTCATTTGCACGAGCCCGAGGGAGGTCACTTCGGCTACTTGGTGGCGAGTGCGATCCCGCCCGAGGCATTCAATGAGCCGGCGAAGCACGAGGTCACGGTTTTCTTCGAGCACCATGTCAATAAAATCGATGACGATGATGCCACCGATGTCGCGCAGGCGTAGCTGGCGGACCACTTCTTCGGCAGCTTCCAGGTTGTTGCGGGTCACGGTCTCTTCGAGGGTTCCGCCCGAACCGGTGAACTTGCCTGTGTTGACGTCGATCACAGTCATCGCCTCGGTGCGCTCAATGATGAGCGATCCACCCGACGGCAGGAATACCTTGCGGTCGAACGCTTTCGCAAGCTGCTCGTCAACCCGGTTCTCCGCAAAGATGTCCTTGTCCGATTCCCAGTGCTCCAAACGATCAACCAGGTCCGGCGAGAGGTCCTCAACGTATTGGCTGATCGTCTTCCACGCCTCGTCACCAGAAACCTTGAGCTTCTTGAAGTCTTCGTTGAAGATGTCACGAACCACACGCACGGCCAGCTCCGGTTCAGCCTTAAGCAGCGAGGGCGCGTTCTTCGACGACTTTGATTTGGCCTGGATCTCTTTCCAAGACTTGGCGAGCCGATCGACGTCACCTTGGAGTTGTTCTTCGGTGGCACCTTCGGCAGCCGTCCGCACAATGACGCCATGTTCACCGGGCACAACCTTCTTCAAGATCGACTTCAGCCGCGAGCGCTCGGTGTCTGGCAACTTGCGGGAAATACCCATCATTGAGCCGCCGGGCACAAGTACAAGGTGGCGGCCTGCGAGGGTGACCTGGCCGGTTAGCCGGGCGCCCTTGTGGCCGATCGGGTCTTTCGTGACCTGCACGAGAACCGGATCGCCCGATTTCAGGGCGTCTTCAATCTTGTGGGTTTTGCCGCTCATTCCAACCGAATCCCAGTTGACTTCGCCGGCGTACAGGACGGCGTTTCGCCCCTTGCCGATGTCAACGAACGCGGCTTCCATTGACGGCAGCACGTTTTGGACGCGGCCAAGGTAAACGTTACCGACCATCGAGGTTTGGGTGTGGCGTGCCACGTAGTGTTCGACGAGCACGTCGTCTTCCAGCACGGCGATCTGGTTGAGGCCGTCCTGTTCGCGTACCAGCATGACTCGATCAACGGCTTCCCTGCGCGCCAGGTATTCCGATTCGGTGATCGTGGTACGACGCCGAGAGGCGCGCCGGCTTTCTTTCCTACGCCTTCTCTTTGCTTCGAGGCGCGTGGAGCCTTTGGGTGCGGTGACGCCGTCGTCGTCGGAAGATCTACGCCGACGCCGACGCCGTACGGTCGTCTCGCCCTGGCCGTTCGCCTTATCGGATTCTTCGGATTCCTCTGCTTTACTGTCAGCCGACTCGCGTGTTTCTTTACTGGAGGATTTACGCTGACGTGTGCGGCGTGTCTTGGTTACTTTGCGCGACGACGTGCCCGATTCTTCATCGGAGGAGTCATCGGAATCTTGCTCGGTCTTGTGAGCTGACTCGCTGCTCTTACGTCCGCCGCGCTTACCCCGGCGGCGCTTGCGAGGCGAGGAGTCGTCGCCGTCGGTAGAATCGCCGCCGCTGCCAGATTCGCGCTCGCTGTCAGGCTCGTCAGCGTTATCCTCACGGCGCTTACGGCGGGCTTTAACCGCGCGGCTCATATCTGGCTCCTGGAACAGGAGCGTTGTCATAGGCGCAATCTGAGCGCCCTCATTGTTTTCGGCACTATCTGCCATCAGTGTTCCCCTAGCCGGCGCCGCGTGCATCTTCGCAAACGCCGAGAGGTAGTCGCGGCTCTCACCGCGGAAGCTTCATCATCGAACCCGCCCGGCTGCAACGCGTCAGCGGCGCACAGAGCAGATTCCCAAGAGCGGATGCCACGCTCTTTTACCGCGTCCCATTCTCGCACATTTGGCCGAGCATGTCACAGTTGCCCTCGGAGAGTTGGCGAACACCACAAGCCAAAGGACCTTGGTCCCAGCTCGGTAGCTGACATGCGCAAAGACGTCAATAAAAATCACAATCTGGAATTAACCATGTTTTAGAGACGGAGTTTCGATCGAGTGTGAGTTAAACTGATCTCAACACATCACCCGTGCTGCGGTGCACGGGTGAAGAAAGTTTCAGTATCTGCGGCTCCTCAAGTTTGCACGGCTTAAGGATTCGCACACTCGGAAAGGTGACACTCGTGGATGTCTTAGACCTTTCACGGTGGCAGTTCGGCATTACAACTGTGTACCACTTCATTTTGGTACCGCTAACGATCGGACTTTCGCCACTCGTGGCAATTATGCAGACCAAGTGGCTGCGTAGTGGGGATACGAAGTACCTGCGCATGTCAGAGTTCTTCGGCAAAATCCTCCTTATTAACTTTGCGCTCGGCGTGGCAACCGGCATCGTTCAGGAATTCCAGTTTGGCCTGAACTGGTCGGAATACTCGCGCTACGTGGGTGATATTTTCGGTGCTCCGTTAGCTTTTGAGGCACTGCTGGCGTTCTTCATGGAGTCGGTGTTCCTCGGCGTATGGATTTTCGGCCGCGGCAGGATTTCCGCGAAGGCACACACCATCGCAATCTGGATGGTGGCGCTGGGCACGAACGTGTCGGCCTACTTCATTCTTGCTGCGAACTCGTTCATGCAGAACCCGGTAGGTGCCGTGTACAACCCTGAAACTGGCCGTGCCGAGCTTGATGGCATGACCGGCTTCCTCGACGTCATCTTCTCGACCACCACGCTCTACGCCCTCCTGCACACGATTGGCGCTTCGCTCATGGTGGCAGGTGCAATGATCTCCGGTATTTCGGTGTGGTGGATCGTCCGCGCGATGAAGATGAACAACGAAACCGAAGCACGCGAGTTCTGGAAGCCCTCTGCCCAGTTTGGGTTCAAGGTGCTGACAGTGGCTGGTGTCGTCACGCTGCTTTCCGGCCACTTCATGGGCCAGCACGTGTACCACATCCAGCCAACGAAGATGATCGCGGCCATGGGCATCGCCGAATCTGGCGAGCAACACGATCTCGCATTGGTCATGACCGGCACGGAGCTCAAGTCCGACAACATCATCGCCCTACCGTTCCCGCCTGGTTTGGAGTCGTTCATGGTGACGAACCACTTCAGCGGCGAAGGCTCCTACCTCATGGGCGTCGACGAAGTGCAAGAACAGTTCTCCGAGAAGTTCTCCGAGGTTTACGGCGACGACGTCGACTACATGCCTAACCCGTTCATCGCCTTCTACTCCTTCCGCATCATGATGGCGCTCGGTTTCGCGTCAACAGGTTTAGGCATACTCGGCTTGTTCTTATTAAGAAAAGACAAGCTGATTACACACGATCTGTGGGCGAAACTGTTCGTGTGGACGATCCCGTTCCCGTACATCGCCTCCACGTTCGGCTGGATCCTTACAGAGATGGGCCGCCAGCCGTGGGTTGTGTACCCGAACTTCCAAAAGGAAGGCGATCTCAACGCCACCGAAATGATCCGGCTACTAACCCAGGATGGCGTGTCACAAAACGTGCTGTCGGCAGAAGTGCTGATCTCCATGGTCGCGTTCACGCTCCTCTATCTAGCGCTTGGTATCGTGTGGTTCCGCCTCATCGTGCGCTACACGCGTGAGGGCATCGATCCGGCTGAGAAGCTGCTGCTCGAAGAGGATCACACGACCGACATGTCCGAGGACACGAAGCTCAGCTTCGCCTACTAGGAGGAACCGTGGAACTTACAGCACTACAAATTATTTGGTTTGTTCTTATCGCGGTCCTGTGGATCGGTTACCTGACGCTCGAAGGCTTCGGCTTCGGCGTCGGCATGCTGCTCAAAATTCTGCCGCGCAATGAAAAAGAGCGCCGGCTGGCACTCAACACGATTGGCCCCCACTGGGATGGTAACGAAGTCTTCCTGCTGACCGCAGGCGGAGCCACCTTTGCTGCTTTCCCCGAGTGGTATGCCACCATGTTCTCCGGCATGTACATGGCTCTCGTGGCCATCCTGCTCTTCCTCATTGTTCGCATCGTCGCCATTGAATGGCGTGGCAAGATCAATTCCCACGGCTGGCGCACCACATGGGACTGGCTGCATACCGGCGTCGCCTGGCTGGTGACGCTCGTGTGGGGTGTAGCTTTCGGCAACCTCGTCCAGGGCACCCAAATCCGGATCGGCCACTACGAACAATATGGCGGCGGCCAGTTCATTGAAGCTGACCGGGCAAACATCGACGCCGCGCTTGCAGCCGGCGACCAGCACTTCCTGACCGGTGGTTTCGTCTCGCTGTTCACGCCGTTCACGATCGTTGCCGGGCTCGTGTTCCTCGCACTGTTCCTCACGCACGGCGCGCTGTGGCTGGCGATCAAGACGAAGGGCGAGTTCCAGGAACGCGCTATTGAGCTGGCGAAGAAGCTCTCGATCGGCTCTACCGGTTTGACTGCCGTGTGGGGTATCTGGGGTCAGCTCGCCTACTCCGATAACGGATTTGGCTGGATCCCGCTGCTACTGGCAGCTGCGTTGCTCATCGGGTCGACTCTCATGGCACAGCAAGCCAAGGATCTACCAGCATTCCTCATGTCGTTCGGTGGACTCGCGCTGGCTGTCACATGGGTGTTCACCACCTTTTGGCCAAACGCGATGAAGTCGACTGTGAGCGATGCGTACCATCTGACGCTGGCACAAGCTTCGGCTACGGCTCCAACCCAGGCGGTCATGCTCATCGCCGCGGTGATCTTCGTGCCGATTGTGTTCGGCTACATGGGCTGGTCGTACAAGCAGTTCGCTGCTCGTATCGGCACCGAGAACATCTCGGATGAACCGGCCGGCCTGCACCCGGATAAGATTCGCCAGTTCGAAACGGCCTAACGGCCAGCGGATAAACGCGACAAGCTGGTGGGGCGCCTAAAGGTGCCCCACCAGCTTTTTGGCCGCTCACAGGTGGAGTTTTCTAGTCAGCACGGCCTAGAATATTGACCTATTCAAGGAAGCAGGTGCTGTGAAACCTTTCGATCCCCGCCTTATGCGCTACGCGCGAGCAACCCGCACGTATATTGCTTTCCTCGTCCTTTTAGGGATTGTTGACGCCGCGTTGATTGCCGTCCAAATCGTCCTCATCGCTAAGGCTGTCTCCCCCGTCTTTTATGGCACTGCTAGCCCGGCCGAGGTCATGCCGTATGTTGGTTGGCTCGCCGTCGTGTTCGCCGTGCGATTCGCCTTCCTGTATGTGCGAGACTCCGTGGGTCACCGTGCCGCGATCAACGTGATCACAGACTTGCGCGGTCAGGTGCTCGACCACGCAGCGAAGCTCGGGGATCGCTGGCTATCTGGTAACACGACGAACACCGTCACGCTCGCAACCCGCGGGCTTGATGACCTCGAAGACTACTTCGTCAATTTCCTCCCCCAACTGTTCCTTTGTGTGACCGCAGGCCCAGCTCTCACCGTGCTGCTCGCGAAATATGACACGATTTCGGCGCTGTTCGTGGTCTTTTGTGTGCCGCTCATTCCGATTTTTATGATCCTCATTGGCAAGATGACCGCGCGGTATTCGAACGAGCGGCTCGGCGCGATGCAACAGCTCTCTGCCCAACTGCTTGACCTCCTCGCTGGGCTGGCCACACTCAAAGGACTCGGGCGCGAAAAGGGCCCAGAAAAGAGGGTGAAGAGCCTCGGCCAGCGGTTCGCCCAAAAAACGATGCAGACCCTGTACGTGGCCTTCCTGTCTGGTGCGGCACTCGAATTCCTTGCCACGCTGTCAACAGCCCTCGTGGCCGTTAACATCGGGCTGCGCATGGTCGGCGGTACAATCCCCCTCGAAATCGGCCTGATCGTCATTATGCTCACCCCGGAAATCTTCAAACCCCTGCGCGAAGTCGGTACACAGTTCCACGCCTCTTCCAATGGCATGGCAGCCGCCGAGCGCGCATTCACCGTGCTGGAAACTCCGATCTACGAGAACACCGGAACAGCTAAGGTGCCTGATCTTTCGGCGTCCGCGATTCGCTTCGACGACGTGTCTGTGTACGCTCCCGGGCGTTCCACTGTGGCGCCGGCGAACTTAACGGCGTCGATCGAACCTGGGCAGATCACGGTGTTGCGCGGACCATCCGGCTCGGGTAAGACCACTGCCGTCCAGGTGTTACTCGGTTTGCTCGAACCCGACGAGGGCGAGGTCTCGGTGGGCGGCGTGCCACTATCTGATATCGATAGGGATCAGTGGTGGGAACATATTTCGTGGGTTCCCCAGCGCCCGGCCATCGTGCCCGGCACTGTTGCTGAGAACGTGGGCGGATCCGACGACGCCGCACAGGCCGCAGCCGAACTGACCGGCTTTGCCGACGTCGTCGCCGCACTACCAGACGGGTGGAACACCCGGATTGGGCATGGCGGCACGGGCCTATCGGTCGGTCAACGCCAGCGCCTTGCGCTCACGCGCGCACTCATCTCATCGAAGAAGATCGTCGTGCTGGACGAACCGTCCGCACACCTCGACGCGATGAGCGAAGAATACGTGACCAACGTGGTGCGCACCCTTAAAAATAACGGACACACCGTCGTCGTTATCGCCCACCGGGCTGCGATCAGCCAGCTCGCGGACACGGTTATCGACGTCGAACCAGCCACTCGTGATATTTCTGCTGAGCTGCGTGAAGCCGCCGCAATCAAAGAATCGGCTGACGTGGCCGACTTCGTGGAAGCCCAGCGTGCTGACTACGCGATCCCACAAGACTGGCTCGGCGCGAATGCGTCCGGCCACAAGGTGGTCAAACTCGCGGTGCCCGCCGCTGATTCCGATAGCGAATCCGGAAGCGATTCCGACGCCCCGGAAGAAAGGGGCGAACTGTGACAGTCATATCCAAAACAGAACGCAAAGCTTTACGGCGGGCCATCGGCATGCTCGACTACGACAAAGCAAAATTCGGCTGGTCGGTCGCTGCCGGTTCAGGCGCAATCGGATCGGGCGTTGCACTCGGCGCTACCTCAGCCTGGCTCATCGCCCGGGCCGCACAACTACCGCCCGTCCTCGACCTGTCCGTCGCCTCAACGGGGGTACGCGCATTCGGAGTGGGCAAGGCCGTCTTCCGCTACCTCGAGCGCATCGCCTCCCACTGGGTCGCACTGTATGGCATGGCCAACCTGCGTTCGCGCGTGTATTCCGCGCTGGCTGATTCGACCACCGACGTCGTCACGTCCATTCGCCGCGGCGACCTGCTCGCTCGCACGGGTTCGGACGTAGATGATATTGGCGACGTCGTCGTCAAATCGATGCTGCCGGCGGCGGTTGCCGCGGTCGTCTCCCTTTTTTCGATCGGAATCGTGGCCTTCCTTTCCCCGCAAATCGCACTCGTGGTAGCTGCATGCC
Organism: Trueperella bialowiezensis; assembly: GCF_900637955.1. Lineage (NCBI taxonomy): Bacteria > Bacillati > Actinomycetota > Actinomycetes > Actinomycetales > Actinomycetaceae > Trueperella > Trueperella bialowiezensis. The sequence goes on along the minus strand of NZ_LR134476.1, from coordinate 1,924,242 downwards.
TCGTGCTTTCTGGGATCGTGGCACCGTATATTGCGATGCGCGGGGCACGCATGGACCAGCAGGCCGAGGTGCGTAACCGCGCTGATCTCAACGCCCACGCGCTCACCATGCTCGAATCCGCGTCAGAGCTGCGAGTGTCCGGCCGCATGGCCAGTATTGATGAGCAGCGGCTGGCCACCGAAAAGCGCATCCACAAGAACCGGGATCGTAGCGCGCGGCCAACCGCGCTCGCTTCCGCACTCGACACGCTGGCGATGGGGATCGCCGTCGTCGGCGCCATCATCATCGGCACACGGCAGCTGGCGGCCGGCGATATAGCGGCCATCGACCTCGTGGTCGCCACGCTCACTCCCCTGTCCGCCTTTGAGGCGACCCAGCGGATGGGCGGTGCTGGAGTTCAGCTTGTGCGCTCGGCGTCGGCGGCCAAACGCATTGTTGATCTGCTCGACGTCGCAGAGTCCCGCGAACACCCGCAGCCAGATACGAGCCCGCGCAACGCCACCGGCCTTGTGGCAAACAACCTGTCGATTGGTTGGCCAGGCGGTCCAGTCGTGGCAGGTCCCCTCGATCTGGAACTCACCACGGGCAAGGCGATTGCGATCGTCGGCCCGTCAGGTATCGGAAAGTCCACGCTGCTCTACACGCTTGCTGGAATGTTGGAACCTCATGGCGGTTCCGTCACGCTTGACGGGCGGGAGACCTGGCGGATCGACCGAGCAGAAATCTCGGCACAGCTGTCAATGACCGCCGAAGATGCCCACATTTTCGAAACCTCCGTGCTCGAAAACCTGCGCGTGGCCAGGGCGAGCGTCACCGAACAGGAAGCTGCGGAGCTGCTGCGCCAAGCCGGCCTGGGCGACTGGCTCGCCCAACTACCGGAAGGTGTTCACACGATGCTGGGCGCTGACGCGACGTCGGTATCTGGCGGAGAACGCCGCCGCTTGCTTCTTGCACGCGCGCTTGCTGGTGGAGCTACCTACATGTTGCTCGACGAACCCGGCGAACACCTCGATCCGGCCACGGCCGACGAACTGATCCGCGACCTGCTCAACGTAACAAGCGGTGAACGCGGCGTGATACTTGTGACGCACCGGCTCACACCACTCGACGCCGCAGACGAAGTCATCATGCTCGGCACCGACGATTCCGGGCGGGTCGGAGTGATTGCTCGTGGCACGCACACCGAGCTCATGGCACGCATGCCAGACTACGAGTGGTCACTGACCCAAGAATAGAGTGCGGGCGTAGAATGCGCTCAGGGAGGCGATATGCAGGGTTATAACTCGCTACTCGACTTTTCGCGCCATATCCTCGCCATCGCGTCCACGCTCGATCAGGTGGAGGTGTCGCGGGCGCTCGTGGAATCGGCGTGCGAGCTGACGGGCGCTCAGTTCGGCGCGGTCTCCGTGCTCGATTCGCACGGCGATACGATCCAGTTCATTCACCGTGGCGCGCCCCAAGGTTCAGTGATCGAGCATCCGCCGATCACCCACGGCGTGTTCAACGACATCCCCCACGATTCGTACTTGATCATTAACGACATCGACGGCTATGCCGAGAGCGCCCTTCCCCGCGACCACCCGGCGATGAAGAATTTCCTCGGCGTGGCGATCACTGTTAACGAGCAGGTGTGGGGGCGGCTCTACCTGTCCGATAAATCGAGCGATTTTACGGAGGGCGACGGCGAAGTAGCCCAACTTCTCGCCCGTGCTGCCGCGATCTCTGTGGTTAACTCCCAGCTTTATGATGATTCGCAGAATCGGGCGCGCTGGCTATCTGCCTCTCATAGGATCGTCTCCAGCCTTCTTGAAGGTTCCGATGAGGAAGAGGCTCTCGAGACCATCGCGCACGAGATGCGCATCGCCGCGCAGGCAGATGTGGCAATGATGATTCTCCCCTCGATCCAAGACCAGTGGGTCTCCGAAATTGTGGACTGTGATGATCCCGCCGTCGCCCACCGCCTTCTCGGGCTCAACTTCCCCAAGGAAGGGCGGGCTCGCACGGTGCTACGTGACGAGGGCGGTGTGGTCGTGGACTCCATGCAGCGCCTACGCACGGTCCGTGTGGAAGAGCTGCGCGCATTCGGCTCGGCGCTATATGCTCCACTGACCTCGCAGGGAATCGGGCGCGGGGTGATCTTGCTGTTGCGATTCCCGGGCGGGCTCGAGTTCAACCTGCACGATCTGACGATGGCTGAAAACGTTGCCAAGCAGGCCACGATCGCAATCGAACTAGCTGAAGCACGCCACGCCCAGGCGATGGCCGCCGAACTCGACGAGCGTTCCCGAATCTCACGAGACCTCCACGACCTTGCCATCCAGCAGCTTTTCGCCTCCGGTATGCACGTAACGGCCGTTCGCGGGGAGATGGAACAGCGCGGACTCGACGACACGGTGCTCGACGCCCTTGACGACGCGATCTCCGCAATCGATGAATCGGTCAAACAAATCCGGGCAATCGTCCATTCGCTCCGCGACGAAGGATCCGTGCAAGCCGTGGTGGCCCGGCTCCAGCACGAGACGTCGGTGGCCCGGCGCTCGCTCGGCTTCGCCCCGTCACTACTCGTCACCTGGAACGGGAAGGACATCGACGAATCCGATTACCACCTCGTTGACGATGCGATAGGCGCTGACATCGCCGACGACGTCGTGGCCGTCGTCCGCGAAGGCCTGTCCAACGCTGCACGCCACGCCAAAGCATCCTCGGCGATCGTGCGCGCGGACGCCACGCCAGAAGAAATCAGCATCGAAGTGATTGACGACGGCACGGGCATTCAGCAAACGCTCTCCCGCCGCTCCGGCCTAGCAAATCTTGCTGCACGCGCCCGGCGCCACCACGGAACGTTCCAAATCCTGCCCCGCGACGACGGCCAATCGGGCACGAAGCTCACGTGGAAAGTGAAACTCCGCTAACTTTCACGCGCTCCGCATGAAGCTCACGCGTTTTGGTTACGCCAGCCAGAAGCCCGCTGGCCAGCCACCCACGCAGCCACCTGGGTACGCCGCTGCATTCCCATTTTCGACAGCAACGACGTGATGTGGTTCTTCACCGTCTTTTCGGCAACACCAAGCTTGTCGCCAATCTCCCGGTTCGACAGGCCGTCACCAATCAAGTCAAGAACCTTGCGTTCGGAGGGGGTGAGGTTCGCCGTCGGATCGTCATGATCAGCACGCCTGCGGGTGACCGTGCGTTCGTCGAGCAACACTCGCCCGGCAGCCACCGCCTTGATCACCTCGGTAATCTCCGCACCGCGCACCGACTTCAACAAGTAGGCTTTCGCGCCCGCCTCCAGCGACTCGGCCAGCGCGTCGTCGTCATCAAACGACGTCAACACGATGGATTTCGTGTTCGGGACGAGTTCGCGGAATTGTTGGATGATCTCGATACCCGTGCCATCTGGGAGGCGTAAATCCACCAGGGCCACATCCGGGCTCATCAACTGGGCGCGGCGGATCGCTTCAGCCACCGAACCCGCTTCGGCCACAACCTTGAGACCCTCAGCGCGGTCGACAACCTCGGCGATTCCGCGCCTGACGACCTCGTGGTCGTCAATAATCATGACGGACGTATCTTTTGTGCTCACAGCATCCCATCCTAGCCACAACTCAGCGCGACTTCACACCGCGCGGTCGCTGGCAGCGCGGGCAAAAATGCGACGAGCGGTTCATGAACGTTTCCCGCTTAATCGGCGTGGCGCACACCTGGCACGGCTTGCCCGTTCTGCCGTACGCCTGCAATGCACGCTCAAAATATCCTGATTCGCCGTTGACGTTGACATACAGCGTGTCAAACGACGTGCCGCCCGCCGCCAGCGCGCGTTCCATCACGTCCGCGGACGCCTCGTAGACCTCACGGATTTTCGCGAGCGCCATCCCGTTGGTTGCTCTGCGCGGGTGCACGCGCGCGGTGAACAGTGCCTCGTCGGCGTAAATATTGCCGATGCCGGAGGCCACGGTCTGGTCGAGTAACACCCGTTTGATCTCGGTACGTTTTGCTTTGACGCGCCGTACCACGGCCTCCAGGTCGAAGGCTGGATCGAGTGGGTCGCGGCCGATGTGCGCCACGGATTGCGGCAGCCGGGCGGCCGCGGAACCATAACCGCCTGCATGCCCGTCGTCGGTGAGCGCCCACGTATCTGGCATGAGGTGGCCAAACGTGCGCTGGTCAAGGAAGTCGAGCCGTACGCCGTCGTCGAGCACAAACCGTACCCGTACGTGCGGGTGATCGCCGCTGTCAATACGAAACTGGCCAGACATCCCTAGATGTGCCACTAACGCGTGCTCCCCCACGTCGAACCACATGTACTTGCCCCGGCGCACGACGCCACTGATCTGCCGGCCAACCACCGGAGCCAGGCCCGCTGGTGCCCTGCGTGCGGCACGCTCGTTGAGCACATGTGCCTCACGGATTGTTCGGCCGGTGACGATCGCTTCCAAGCCCTGCCGGATCGTCTCAACTTCGGGCAGTTCCGGCACGCCTACTCCTCGTCGCCTAAGGCGTGGTAGGCGTCTTTACACGCTTCAAGTTTGGCCTGCTTCTGGCTGGTTGCCGTGCCCGTTCCCCAATGCTTGCCGTCAATAAACACCGAGGCCGTGTATACGCGCGCGTGGTCGGGGCCGTCGCCCTCCACCTTGTAATGCAAGTTCCCCACGATCCCCATCTTGCGTGATTTTTCCTCAAACGCCGTACGCCAATCCAACGCAGGGCCGAGCGTGCGCGCCTGTTCGATCTTCGGCTTCAGATGCCGTAGCACGATGTCCACTGTCTTCCTCGGACCGAGCGACAGGTACGTGGCTCCAATCAGGGCTTCCACCGTGTCGGCAAGAATCGAGTCCTTGTCACGTCCACCAGACATTTCTTCGCCGCGCCCGAGCCGAATATAATCCCCCACTTCAAGCTCACGTGCGATTTCCGCCAGCGAGCGTTCGGAAACGGCAGCCGCCTTAACCTTCGACATGTCCCCCTCCGAAGCATCCGGGGAATCTTCGAAAATATAGCAGGCCACCACAAAGCCGAGAATCGAATCACCGAGAAATTCGAGCCGTTCGGCGTGTTCGCCGTCGTTTTCATACGCCCACGACCTGTGCGTAAGCGCCGGCAGCAAGTATTCCTCGCTGATCTCGCCGCCCCAGCGTTCGAATGTTTCCGCGGTTACGCGCTTATTCACCGCGGGCCTCAGCTTCCTGCGCGCGTAACTGCTCGGCCAGCTCATCCAGTGCCGAAAAACGTGGATCGAGGACTTCGTGTTCGTGATCGTCTGGCAGTTCTACCCAGCGCTGCCCGCACTCCGTGCACAGGCCCGGGCAGTCCGGCTCACACAGCGGGTTGAGCGGCATCGCCAGCACAAGGGAGTCGCGTAGCAGTGGTTCGATGTCCACCTCGTCGTCGACGACGACGGGCAAATCCCGTGCCTCTTCGTCACCTTCCGCAATCAGCTGTTCTTGACGCTCAGGATAAAACACCAGTTCAGCGACCGCTTCCTCCATCGGCACGGTCAGGTCAACCAGGCACCGCGAGCACTGACCTTTCGCCGTTGCAGCAACCGTACCCTGTACGAACACGCCTTCCTCAAGAGCAGACAGCCGCAGATCGATCTGCACCGGCTGGCCCTCGGGCACGGCCATGAGCGGCACGCCAACATCCGAGCCGGCTGGTGTTGTGCGCACAAATTCGTAGTCGCCGGAGCGGGCGGTGAGCTCCGAGAGGTGAACAGTCAGGCTCATGCACCCTCCTCTTCTTTGGTGGCGAGGTGTGCCCTGCCAGCCTCAATCTGATCAAGCAGGTGGTTGAGCTCGTCGGACAGGTCTGCGAGTGTGGTTGCCGCATAGTCATCGGCACCGCGCCGCAGACTATCCGCCTTCGACTTCGCCTCGTCCAAAATCCGGGTAGCCTGCGACTTCGCAGCGATCGTCACCTGATCCTGAGCGACGAGCCGGGAAGCCTGCTCGCGTGCCTCCGCAATAATCGATTCTGCTTCGTGCCTCGCGCTCTCCACAATCTTTTCTGCTTCGTGCCGCGCGTTTTCCGAGACAGCGCCCGCTTCTTGTAGTACAGAATCGGCCTCGACAATCTGGTCAGGCACAATTTCGCGCGCCGTCTTAAGGAGGTCGCTGAGCTGCGAACGGTTAACCATCACTGACGCCGACATCGGCAACGACTTCGCGTTTTCCACGATCTCTAGCAGCTCGTCAAGAATTTCCAGGAGGGATTCACCTTTGTCGCTCATCTTTGAACCTTTTCTGTTAGTGCTTGTGCCACGTTCGCGGTGACGAGATCATCGATTTTGCCGCCGTATGCGGCGATTTCTTTGACGAACGACGACGCCACGTGGTTCAACGCCGGATCACCCATAATAAACACGGTTTCAATCCCGCTCAGGTGACGGTTGAGCAGTGCCATGGCCTGTTCGTCGTCGTAATCAGCGGCCCCGCGCAAACCTTTAACTATTGCTACTGCGCCACGTTCGCGAACGAAATCCGCCAAAAGGCCGCCGACGAGTTCAACACGCACGCCGTCAATACCCTGTAAGGCTTCCCGGGCAAGGGCCACCCGTTCGGCGTCGCTAAACAAGTATCGTTTCTTCGCGTTCTGTGCCACGCCGACGATCACCTCGTCAAACATACCGCGGGCACGTTTGACGACATCAACGTGGCCCAAGGTCAGCGGATCGAACGATCCGGGGCAAACGGCGATACTCATGGCCTCTATTCTACTGGTTGTGCCTGTTCTATGCGCACAACAGCGCTCCACACGCGTGTGTCTCCCAGCTTGCGGACATCATCGTGAACGAGGCTGGCCGGCCACTGTGGCTCCGGTGCTTTCTTACTCCGTTCGACGACAACCATCGCGTCATCTTTCAAATGCGGCTCGAGTAGCGACAGCACGATCGCAAGTTCTTCATCCGAAATATCGTACGGCGGGTCAAGGAGTGCGACGTCAAACAGGTGCGTGGGCTCGTTGGCAAGGAAGGTTTCGGCTTTAGCGTTGATGACGTCGATATCCAACCCCGTTGCTTTCGCGTTCGCGATCGCCACCTGCGCGGCTGGCCGGTGTGCTTCCACAGCGACGACGCGGCTCGCCCCACGCGATTTCGCCTCCAGGCCGAGCGCCCCCGAGCCGGCATACAGATCAAGGATCGCACAGTCCTCAATGTAGCCGTAGTGTTCGAGCCGGGAGAAGATGGCTTCCCGCACACGCTCAGACGTTGGGCGCGTTCCCGATTTTGGAACGTTCAGTTTGAGTCCGCCGGCAGTTCCCGCCACGATCCTCGTCATTTAAGCCTTCTCTAGATAGTCGGTCTCATCGCCTTCAGCATCCGCAATCGCCGCGCGTAGCGCACTGTGGTTGGCCAGCTGCGGATCGGCCTGTAGTGTTTCGCGGGCCGCCGCACGCGCCTGCTCGATAATCTCCTCGTCTTTCGTGACGCGCACAAACTTCAGCGCTGACGCCCTGCCGGACTGGGCTGTGCCAAGCACGTTCCCTTCCTTCCGCAATTCCAGATCCCGCTGGGCAAGGAGAAAACCGTTCGTTGTTGAGGCGAATGCCTTGAGGCGTTCACTTGCGAGCGTACCATCTGGGGCGTTGTGCACTGCTAAACAGATAGCTTCTTTCGCTCCCCGCCCAACTCGCCCGCGCAGCTGGTGCAACTGAGATAGGCCGAAGCGTTCGGCGTCCATGATGACCATCATCGTCGCCTCCGGCACATCCACACCAACTTCGATCACGGTGGTTGCCACAAGAATCGGCGTGGCCCCACTTGCAAAGGCAGCCATCGCGCTCGCCTTCTCTTCGGGTGGTAGTTGGCCGTGCACGTATCCGATGGCGACGCCGTCCAGATCCGGATTCGCGCACAGTTGCTGGTACACCTGCTCAACGGAAGCGAGTTGCGAGCCGTCACCTTGGCTGGTGTCAGGCGCTGATTGTGACAGATCGAAAGCGGGCTGTTCGGCTTGCTGTTCTTGTACGGCTTGCCGCGACTGCGTGTCACCTGGCCGTGCGCCGTCGTCTTCCTGCTCGTGCGCACTAATCCGCGGTGCCACGACGTACACGCGCCCGCCGGCCTCAACCTCTTCGCGAGCGCGCTGCCAGACCCTATTCATCCACACTCGGTTGTGTGCGGGTACGAGGGTGGTGGCGATCTTCTGCCGCCCGGCCGGGAGTTCTTTCAACGTGGAGACCTGCAGTTCACCGAAAGAGGTCATGGCGATCGTGCGCGGGATTGGTGTGGCTGTCATGACGAGCATGTGTGCGCCGTCGGCAAGCCTGTCGCGTTGGTCGACTCCGAAGCGGTGTTGTTCATCGATGACCACGAGGCCAAGGAATGGAATCTGTACGGCGTCTTCGAACAGGGCATGCGTTCCGATGATGATGCCCGCTGCTCCCGAGGCAATATTCGCCAGCGTTTGCCGTTTCTTTGCCTGGCTGAGTGAGCCGGTGAGCAGTTCCATGCGCGTGGCGTTGTCGGCCGCGCCGAGCTGACCCGCCGTCGCTAAATTACCCAGCAGAGCTGTGAAGGTTGCGTAGTGTTGCGCTGCGAGAACCTCGGTGGGTGCGACGAGCACGGTCTGCCGACCGGCGTCGACTGCTTGCAACATCGCACGTAGCGCCACGATCGTCTTGCCCGACCCGACGTCGCCCTGCAGGAGCCTGCGCATTGGTGTTGTGCTCGCAAGCTCGGCCGCAAGCTCGTCGCCGACCTCACGCTGGCCTTTCGTCAGCTCGAAGGGCAGCCGGGAGTCGAAAGCGGCGAGAAGGCCGGCCTCGTTAGGAATGGGCAACGCGGGCGCCGGGATCGCTTGCGCGGCAGCCGCACGCTGGGCAAGCAGCGCTTGCAAGACGAACGCTTCCTCGTGTTTGAACCGCTCCACGGCCACGTGCCAGTCCGACTCGGAGCGCGGCTGATGTGCCATGTGGAGAGCCTCGAAACGGGAGGGCAGGCCGTGGTCGGCACGGTAGGTGGCCGGTAGTGGATCGGGCAGATCGTCTTCCGTAACTGCTTGGAGAACCACCTGGATTGCCTTGTGGATTTTCCACGACGGGATCGCACTCGACGCGTGATAGATCGGAATCGGCTCGGCAATCTTTTCCGGATCCACGCTATCGGGATCGTCCACCACCTCGTATTCCGGGTGCGTGAGCTGCAACTGGCCACGATAGGAGGAGATCGTTCCAGAAAACGTGGCGAGCGTACCCGGACGCAGCTTGCTTGCATGGAAGTTGAGCGGACGGGACGACTTCGCAAAGAAAGCAATCTCCAGATTGTGTTGCCCGTCGGAAATCAGCACGTTGAGGATGTAGCCCCGCCGCCGGTTCATTGGGCGCACGCTCGCATCGAGCACGCGGGCGATCACGGTGACCGAATCGCCGTCGCGAATCGCCTGGATCGGAAGTAGTTCGCCGCGGCGCGCCAGCCGGAATGGGACGTGTGCGAGCAGATCACCCACGGTGTGAATCCCCATCTTTGCCAGCGCGTTAGCCGTGCGTTTGCCAAGGTGGCGGTCTAGTGGCCGGGTGAGCGCGGTCCAGCGTTCGGATTCGGTCGCTGCCGCTTGTGAAACCGCTGAGCGCTCAGCTTGATTGCCTCGCTCGTTGAGGTCCGCCATGTCTTCTCCTCCCATGTGTTAGGTTACCTGCTGGCTCCGACACCTCGCGCAACCAGTGCGCATATGCGCTGGTGTGACGGGTAGAAACCGTGGCGAAAGGCTGAGACGTGCGCAATACCACTGGCTACTTGCCTTGGATTCACCGCCTGAAGTCGGTTATCATTCATTGGTTGCAATTTTCTGGGCGTACACGTGCCCAGTCGTCTAGCGAAGGAGATAACCGTGGCCTCTGTATGTGAAGTCTGCGGCAAGGGCCCTGGTTTTGGTAAGCAGGTCTCGCACTCACACGTGCGCACCAACCGCCGTTGGAACCCGAACATTCAGCGTGTTCGCGCTCTTGTTAATGGCGCTCCAAAGCGTCTGAATGTTTGCACCAGCTGCATTAAGGCTGGCAAGGTGACGCGCAACATCTAAGCGCACACTTTTCACATTGGCGGGGATCGAAGCGGTCCCCGCCATTTTGTTGCTTCCCCTTTGCTGCATTGCATTCCCGGGGTACACGTTCGCTTCCGGGGGTACCGAATCCGGCGATTTGTCTACCCCGGGAACGCAACAGGTACCCCCGGAACGCGGCGGTGGGCGTGCCCGGCCCAGCGCCACGGTGCCATCGCACGGGCGCGCCCAGCACCGGCCCAGCTAACCGCCGAAGTGTTCCCAGCCGCCTAGGCCTGCGATATCCCGGCCTTCGAGCGTCACGCGTCCGCCTTGGCTGGCACCCATCACTTCGCCGATCTCCACGAACCCGGCAGGTACAGGCGTGCCCGGCCGAATGGTCGCGAGGAAGCCGTGGTCTTCTCCCCCGGTATAGAGCCACTCGCGGCGGTTGGCACGCAGGCGGCCGGCCGCAATCGCCAGATCCTTCAGCCGCGGCTCGAGGTTCGCGCCTGAAAAGTTCATCCACACGCCCGAAGCTTTGGCCATCCGCCGCGCGTCACGAATGAGCCCGTCGGATACGTCCATCATCGCGGTCAGAACGCCGGATTGCGCAGCGGCCAACGCCTGTTCAAGGGGTGGCTTCGGGCGCCGGAAGTCATCGACCAGTGGTGCCAGGGCGTCGTCGACCTCAATGCCTGCGTTAAGAATTTCGTACCCGGCACGCCCATGCCCAAGATTCCCGGCGTGAATGACGATATCGCCGGGCTGGGCACCGCCACGCAACACTGGCTCGCGGCCCTCCATGTCGCCGAGCACGGTCACCCCAATCACGATCTCGTCAGCCCCCACGAGGTCACCGCCGTCCACGCTCACGCCGAGCCCGCTACAGGCTTCAGCCAGGCCGCGGGCAAAGTCTTCCACCCATTCCACTTCGAGGTCGCCTGGTAAGCCGAGCGAAATCACCAGCGAGCGTGGGCGTGCACCCATCGCCACGGCGTCGGCGAGATTCTGCATCGCTGCCCGGAAGCCGACGTCGCTACCACTCGACCAATCACGGCGAAAATGACGATCCTCCACGAGCATGTCGGTGGAGACGGCGGTGTGCCCGCGCATGTGTAAAACTGCGCTGTCGTCGCCGGTGGGCACGATCGCACTCGACGCCGGAAGTAGAGGTAGGAATCGGGATAAGAGAATGTCCTCGGTCGTCTCCGAAATTAGCATGCTCACCATCATGCCAGATGATATCGGGACGACCGAGGACTAAGGCGGTTTATCATGCAGACGAACTGGTACGCCGCGGAAGTAAACTCACCCCTTACTTCCGACCAGCTCGCCTCTAAGTTTTACTTGTTAGCTTCGACGAACTGCGCGAACGCCTCGATGAACTGCTTGAGCACGGCGCGCGATTCTTCGTTCGTGATCTTGCCGTCTTCAAGCACGCCGGTGCGGGTGCCGTCGATGTAGGCCTCCGGCTGGCTCATGAGCTTCGGGCCGAAGAACAGGAGCGAGGAGCGCAGCTGCTGCTGAGCGAGCGCGGTTCCGATGCCCGACGGCGAATGTCCGGCCGTCGCAACCGGCTTGCCGGCCAGCGGCCACTCACCGTAGGGGCGCGATGCCCACTCGATCGCGTTGTGGATCGGAGCCGAGTAGGAGCGGTTGTGCTCGGGCGTGATGAACAGGACGCCGTCGGCTTCGTACATGAGGTCCTTGAACTTGCGGGCGGGCTCGGGGAAGTCGTGTTCGTTGTCGCGGTTGAACAGCGGGAGATCCTTGATCTCGGCTTCGACCATTTCTACGCCTTCCGGCGCGAGCTCCACGATGGCTTCTGCCAGTGCGCGGTTGATGGAGTCTTTGGACAGCGATCCGACGACGTAAGCGATCTTCATGATGGAACCTTCCGTTGTTTGAGGGTGCCTCAAGGGCAATACTAACCTGTTTTCTGTAATAATTCTAAACTGCAACGGTTGAATATTCAACTTCTTTTAGTGTGTGGTGTATCACGACGCCGTCTAGGCGGCTTTCGAGTTTAGTGCCGGCTCCCCCGTTGGTCAGTTAGCGCAAACTGCTGGCCGCTTAGCGCAAGCCGCGCGGGCGGTCGAGGGCGAGCCTCACGAGCTCGTCAATGAGCTCGGCATAGGGAATGCCGGTGGCTTCCCACATTGTGGGGTACATCGAAAATGGTGTGAAACCGGGCATCGTGTTGATCTCGTTGATGAGCACCTCGCCGGATTCACGTACGAAGAAGTCCACGCGGGTGAGCCCCTCGCATTCGAAGGCGTCGAAGGCGCGCACCGCCAGCTCGCGCACGGCGTCCGTGGTCTCAGGTGAAATCTGCGCGGGGATCGACATCGTCAGCCCGTCGGTATCTACATACTTGCTTTCGAAATCGTAGAAGCCGGCCGTGGGCGCCTCCAGCAGCACCTCGCCGGGAAGGGAGGCGCGCGCCGGGCCGTCCGCTCCCCCGCCGAGCACGGCCACCTCGATTTCGCGGCCCGCAATGCCCTGTTCGATGACGACCTTCGGATCGTGGCGCTGTGCTTCGTCGACCGCCGCGGCGACGTCGTCGATACGCTCCACTCGCGAAATACCAAGCGAGGATCCCGCGCGAGCCGGCTTCACGTACACCGGGAATTCGAGTTCGGCGACGGCGGCAAGCACCTGGTCGCGTTCGGTGCGCCACTGGCGGGCGGTCACCCCGACGTACGGGCCGACCGGCAAACCGGCGCTGACCAGCACTTTCTTCATCATGTCTTTGTCCATGCCCGCGGCGGACGCGAGCACGCCGCACCCCACGTAGGGCACGTTGGCCATTTCGAACAGGCCCTGGATCGTGCCATCCTCGCCGAATGGGCCGTGAAGAACCGGGAAGGCCACGTCGATCGGGCCGAGTACGCGTGCGTCCGTGCCGTCCGCGGAAAGTTCGAGAAGCGGCTGGCTGCCATCACCCGGTGGCAGGACGATCCGGCGATCCGACTCGGGAACTTCGCCCAGTCCGCTGTCCATCGTCATCGCGGCGGGGTCGACCTCGCCGGGTACCCACGTGCCGTCAGGGCGAATGCCGATGGAGACGACGTCGTAGCGCTGCGGATCGAGTGCGCGCAAAATCCCGCCCGCGGTAATACGCGAAATGGAGTGTTCGCCGGAGGTGCCGCCATAGATGAGTGCTAGTCGAATTTTCTTCACGTGGCGATTCTACCTGCCTTGCCTGCTGGGCGAGAGTAGCGCGCCCGCGATAGCGAGAGTAGCGCGCCACGATGGTGAGAAAGGCTTGCCCGCCAAGAATTGTGTCGGAGCCCCATAGTAGCCTTGACGTAGATCACATAGAAAGGCGGTGGCTGTCATGACCACATCGGAAACTAAGCTGTATCTCGGCAAGCGGCTGTTTGGGCTGTGCGCAGTGGTGGCGCTGACGCTCTCCGGGTGCTCGAACTCTTCTGAAGAGGCCGAAAGCACGCCGAGTGCGACAACGGCGTCGGCGTCGGCAAGCCCCACGGCGACTCCGGAGCCGACTCCCACCGACGAGGTGACGCCCAGCCCTAGCCCCGAGGAACCAGCTTTGCCAGACGTTTCAGTCGCCCAGCGTACCGGCGATTATCTCAAGCCGAACGAACCATCACAGTCGCCTAACTGGCCGCATTCTTTAGGTCAGGCTCTACCAATTGCAGCAGCTGAGGGGCCTGGATACTTCACCATTGAGTACGACGCGAGCGCTGGCGAGATGATCGACTGGTATACGGATGGTTGGGCCGAGGCCGAGCTGGCGGTCGAGGAAGGTTCCGGGCTGCCCATCGATGTGAACGGGAAGCGCGCGTTGCAGATCTTCGTGTCTGGCATCCGCTATCCCGAACCTACAGACCCGCAACTTATTGTTAATCCCGAATATCCCTCAGGGCTGACGGGTTCACATGTGAGCGGGCCGTTCGAAGGCATGCACTCAATCGTCATCGGCGCGGATGAAGACATGCCATACCGCATCGAAACGAAAGAAGATCCGATGACGTTAACGATCTTCTTTGACAAGCCGTAACGCCGGTTAGTCCAGCCGTTCGACGTCGGCGTTGAGCGCCTGGAGCTTTTGCATGAAGTGCTCGTAGCCGCGGTTGATCAAGTCGATGCCTGCAACGTTGGACTCGCCTTCGGCAGCCAGCGCCGCGATGAGGTGCGAGAATCCACCGCGCAGATCGGGCACGGTGATGTCTGCTGCCTGCAAAGGCGTGGGGCCTTGGATGACTGCCGAGTGGTAGAAGTTCGCCTGCCCGAATCGGCAGCGTTTAGAGCCGAGGCACTCGCGGTAAACCTGAATCTTCGCGCCCATCTTATTCAGCGCTTTGGTGAACCCGAAGCGGTTTTCGTACACCGTCTCGTGCACGATGGACACACCCTCTGCCTGCGTGAGTGCCACGACCATCGGCTGTTGCCAGTCAGTCATAAAGCCAGGATGCACGTCTGTTTCTATCGGAAGACTACGAAGCGGCGTACCTGGATGCCAGAAGCGAATTCCGCCGTCGAACACGTCAAACTCCCCGCCCACCTTGCGGTAGACGTTGAGGAAGTTCATCATGGGATCCTGGACGGCACCAAGGATCGTAATATCACCCTTCGTGGCGAGCGCGGCGGCCGCCCACGAGCCAGCCTCGATCCGATCCGGCAAGGCGGTATGTGTGAACCCGTGTAGGCGCTCGACGCCTTCGATGTGAATCGTGCGATCCGTATCCACGGTGATAAGAGCGCCCATCTTCTGCAAGATGGCAATAAGATCCATGATCTCCGGCTCAACGGCCGCACCGCGTAGCTCGGTAATGCCTTTGGCGCGTACCGCGGCCAGTAGGGTCTGCTCGGTGGCGCCCACAGACGGGTACGGAAGTTTCACCTTGCGGGCCTTCAGACCGCTCGGGGCTGTCAGGTGCAGGCCGAGTTCTTGTTCGTCGCGTATCGCGCCGAAATCCTCCAGCACCCGCAGGTGGAAGTCGACCGGGCGATCGCCGATGTGGCAGCCGCCAAGATCAGGGATGAAGGCCTCCCCCAGCCGATGTAGGAGCGGACCACAAAACAGGATAGGGATACGCGAGGAGCCAGCAAGTTCGTCCACCATTGCCGGGTCGGGCAGGTGCAGGCTCGCCGGCGTGATCGTCACGGTTCCTGCGGCTTGATCGTAGTCAACTTCCGCACCATGCATACGCAAAAGCTCAGAGACGACGTCAACGTCCCGGATCAACGGAACATTGCGCAACACGGATGTTTCGTCGGTCAGTAGCGCTGCGACCATCGCTTTCGATACGAGGTTCTTCGCTCCACGCACCCGGATCTCACCGGTGAGCGGGCGTCCGCCGCGCACTTTCAACACTCCAGCCATATCCACCTTCCTGCCAGTCCTGCCATCTTACCGGCATCGGGCGGCGATTCCTATGAGGTGTGCGTCGCGCCGGGTGATCAGCGTGTATCGTTCGGGTGAGCCGATGAGTTTTCCAGAAGGTCAGGTGCTCACGTTTTCGGGCGCTGTTTTTCGCTTGATATGAATAATCCCAATGCGATGGCCTGGAGAGTTAGTCCGATCGCCACACAAATCACGGCGTGGTCACGAAAAACACCTGTCGCGGCGAAACAAGCCACCCCAAGGTAGAAAGCGAAGAATGCCCATTTGCGTTTCGGAATAGACTGATTCTTCATCGGATCCTGCTTCGCTTTACCACAACTACTCAAGAATGATCACGCCGCCATGCTTGCGTATTGCTTCGTGTCTCTTGCAATAAAGCTACCTTGTGGCTTAGAGCTCGTCAAGGTTCACAACCTCGTCGAAGCAATCCATGTTCGTCCGCGAATGAAGAATAACAACGGCCTGGCGTCCGCTCTCATGCATGGCTGCGCGTAAATCCACGAGCGCGGAACGCTCGCCTGCACAGAAATCTCAAACTCCTCAAGAAGCCGGACGCGCTCCACGGTCAGCCGGTGCGCTAGACCAGCTGGTCGTCTGCTCCCACGGGCCGCGCCGATTCCACATGCTCGGCCCCCGCTGTTTTCGCAGGCAGGGTCTTCGGTTTGAAGCTCGGCCGGTTGCGTTCGAACTCGGTGATGAGCTCTTCGTCGCGCAAGGTGATGCCGATGTCGTCGAGGCCCTCCATGAGCATCCACCGCGTGTAGTCATCGATTTGGAACGAGCACGTGAAACCAGCGGCATG
The DNA here is from genome assembly GCF_900637955.1 of Trueperella bialowiezensis. Lineage (NCBI taxonomy): Bacteria > Bacillati > Actinomycetota > Actinomycetes > Actinomycetales > Actinomycetaceae > Trueperella > Trueperella bialowiezensis. The sequence continues at coordinate 1,908,089 of NZ_LR134476.1, read as the reverse complement.
CACCTGCCGGTTTTCCAGATCCACGGTCACCTCCGTGCCGGGTTCGTTCTCGAGAATCTTCCACAGCTGTTCGATGTCTTCTTGAGCGACGACGCCGGCCACGAGCCCTTGCTTACCCGAGTTGCCGCGGAAGATATCGGCAAAACGCGGCGCGAGCACGGCCCTAAAACCATAGTCTTTGAGTGCCCAGACCGCGTGTTCGCGCGAGGAACCGGTGCCAAAATCTGGCCCGGCCACGAGCACTGAACCACGCTTGTACTCTTCTTTGTTGAGCACGAAGTCGGGATCCTTGCGCCACGCGTAAAACAGCGCGTCTTCGAAGCCGGTGCGCGATACTCGCTTGAGGAAAACCGCGGGAATGATCTGATCGGTGTCCACGTTCGACCTGCGCAGCGGAACGCCAACGCCGGTGTGCTTAATAAACTTTTCCATGCTTTAACTCCCCCAGTCCTCGAGATTTAGTCGACCAAGTCAGCCGGCGTTGACAGCTTGCCGCGCACGGCCGTCGCTGCTGCCACGAGCGGCGAGACCAGATGGGTGCGCGCGCCCTTGCCTTGGCGGCCTTCGAAGTTACGGTTCGATGTCGACGCCGCTCGCTCACCTGGCGAGAGCTGATCCGGGTTCATGCCCAGACACATCGAGCACCCGGCGTTGCGCCATTCTGCGCCGAAGTCGAGGAACACCTTGTCCAGGCCTTCCTGTTCGGCCTGCAGGCGAACACGCGCCGAGCCGGGTACGACCATGACGCGCACGCCCTCCGCCTTCTTCTTGCCTTTGATCACGTTGACCACGCTGCGCAGGTCTTCGATTCGACCATTGGTACACGAGCCGATGAACACGGTGTCGACGGCGATATCGCGCATCTTCGTGCCCGGCTCCAAGTCCATGTATTCCAAGGCGCGCTCGGCTGCTGCGCGCAGCGTCTCGTCGCCCATGTCGGCAGGATCGGGAACCTCGCCGGAGATCGGAATGCCTTGTCCGGGGTTGGTTCCCCAGGTGACGAAAGGTTCCAGGTCGTCTGCGTTGAGGTCCACTTCGGCGTCGAACACGGCGTCGTCGTCACTGCGCAGAGTCTTCCAATATTCGAGTGCCGCGTCCCACTCTTCGCCCTCGGGGGCGTGCGGGCGGCCCTTGATGTATTCGAAGGTCGTTTCGTCGGGGGCAATCATGCCAGCACGCGCGCCGGCTTCAATCGACATGTTGCAGATCGTCATCCGCCCCTCCATGGAGAGGTTGCGGATGGCCTCGCCGCGGTATTCGAGCACGTAGCCCGAGCCGCCGTTCGTGCCGATTTTCGCGATGACGGCCAAAATGATGTCTTTCGCGGTGGTGCCTGGCTTGAGCTTGCCGTTGACGTTGATCGCCATCGTCTTAAACGGCGCGACCGGCAGGGTTTGGGTGGCCAACACGTGTTCCACCTGGGAGGTGCCGATTCCGAAGGCGAGCGCGCCGAACGCGCCATGCGTGGAGGTATGCGAATCGCCACACACGATGGTCATGCCCGGCTGGGTGATGCCCAGCTGCGGGCCGACGACGTGCACGATCCCCTGGTCGGCATCCCCCAACGAATGCAGACGCACGCCGAAATCCTCGGCGTTTTTACGCAGCGTGTGGATTTGCGTGCGCGAGGTGGGATCAGCGATGGGCAGGTCGATGTTGACCGTGGGCGTATTGTGGTCTTCGGTCGCGATAGTCAGATCGGGGCGGCGAACTTTACGCCCAGCCTGCCGCAGGCCTTCGAAGGCTTGCGGGCTGGTCACTTCGTGAACAAGCTGTAGGTCAATGTAAAGGAGGTCGGGCGCACCGTTCTCGCCTTTTTTGACGATATGATCGCGCCATACTTTTTCTGCTAATGTGCCGCTCATATTTCCTCACTTTTACTGAACTACTGACAAAACTAGCTTGCATCTCATCTCTTGAGATGAGAATATCAGGGTATGGACAATCGTAGCGGAAGTGGCGTCGGAGTTCTAGACAAGGCCACACTAGTTTTATCAGCACTGGAGTCCGGGCCGCTCACGCTCGCCCAGCTCGTCAACGCAACTCACCTTGCCCGCCCCACCGCACATAGGCTTGCGGTTGCCTTGGAATATCACCGTTTCGTGGCTCGCGACGTGCAGGGGCGCTTCACGCTTGGGCCGAGGCTTTCTGAGCTCGCGTCGGCTGCGGGTGAGGATCGTCTCCTTGCTGCAGCTGCGCCCGTTCTCACAGCTTTGCGCGACCACACGGGCGAGTCGGCACAGCTGTTCCGCCGCCAGAACGACCAGCGGGTGTGCGTGGCCGCCGCGGATCGTTCGATGGGTTTGCGTGATTCGATCCCGGTGGGTGCCACGCTGTCGATGCACGCCGGTTCGGGCGCGCAAGTTCTGCTGGCATGGGAAGAGCCGGATAAGCTTCATCGCGGCCTACACGGAGCAGAGTTTACGGCCACGATTCTTTCAGCGGTACGACGCCGTGGCTGGGCTCAGTCGATTGGCGAGCGTGAAGCAGGGGTCGCCTCTATTTCGGCGCCTGTGCGCGGGCCGTCGGGGCGCGTGATTGCTGCCGTGTCGATCTCCGGGCCGGTGGAACGCATGGGCCGCCAGCCTGGACGCCAGCATGCGGCCGCCGTCGTCGCTGCAGCAAACCGGCTTACGGAGATTCTCAAGCGTACCGAGGAACTGTAACAAGCGCGGCGGAACTTCGACAATCACGGCGGAACTTTGATCTGCGCAGGCGAGCTCTGATTTTCGCGCCGTTGGCCGCCAGACTCGTCGGTGGAGCCAGATAGACTGAAGGCATGGACTCAGGGATGAAGAAGACGCTGCTCGTGACCAACGATTTCCCGCCGCGTGCGGGAGGTATCCAAACCTTCCTCGAAGGTTTCGTAGGAGAGCTCGATCCTGCCCAGCTCGTCGTCTATGCGTCCACTCCCCCAGATTCCGACGCCGCTAGCGGTGCCGAGCTCGCCCGCGACTACGATGAACGCCAGGCGTACACGGTGGTGCGCTATCCCGGCACGGTCATGTTGCCCACACCCGAGGTCAAGCGGCAGATGCAGGCGGTTATTCACGAGCACGAAGTCCACAACGTGTGGTTTGGAGCCGCCGCTCCGCTGGGGATTTTGGCGAACGCGGCACGCGAGGCCGGAGCCGCTCAGGTTATCTCCACCACTCACGGGCATGAAATCGGCTGGTCGATGATCCCCGGCGCCCGCCAGATTTTGGAGAAGGTGTTCGCCGACGCCGACGTGGTCACCTACCTGACGAAGGCCACTTTGCGGCGGCTCAAGCCTTTCATTGGTGGCACGCGGATCATGCAGCTGCACGGAGCGATTGATCCCGAACAGTTCGCGTTTGACGAGCAGGCGCGCGCCGAGTTGCGTGCCCGTTACGGGCTGGGCGACGCGCCCGTCGTCGTGTGTATTTCCCGGCTGGTGGAACGCAAGGGTCAAGATCGGCTGATTGAGGCGTGGCCGTCGGTGGTGGCCAATCACCCGCAGGCGAAGCTTGTGATCGTGGGCAAGGGCCCGTACGGCAGCAAACTGGAGCAGATGGCCGCGCGCTCGCCCGTGTCGAGTTCGATTGTGTTCACGGGCGAAGTGCCCTACAGCGAACTTCCGGCGCATTACTCGCTTGGTGACGTGTTCGCGATGCCCGCACGCACCCGCGGCGGCGGGCTAGATATCGAGGGGCTGGGGATCGTCTACTTGGAGGCCTACGCGGCAGGGCTGCCCGTGGTTGCCGGCGATTCGGGCGGCGCGCCCGAGGCCGTGCTCAACGGGAAAACCGGTCTTGTGGTCAACGGCAATTCGGTGCCAGCAATCGTGGCGGCCGTCGATTACTTCCTCTCCGATCCGCAGCGTGCCAAAGAGATGGGCGAGGCCGGCCGGCAGTGGGTGGATGCTAAGTGGCGCTGGTCGGATGTGGCTAAGCCGTTGCTGGAGCTGCTGTCGTGACTGCCACGATTGCCCTGGCTGGCTGTTCGAACCCGCCGCTTGCGTGGCTACGCGACGAGCTGGATAACTGGCGCGGCGTCGTCGAAAGTGCCGGATATCGCGTCGATACGCGGATGGTGGACCGCTTCACCGGGTGCGAATCGACGGCAGGCGCTGGCCGAGCGTGGCGAATACCCCCGCAGGTGCGAGCGGACGTGGTGACGGAACTTTTTGCTGATGACGCCGTGGACGCTATTTTTGACGTGACCGGCGGCGACCTCGCGAACGAGGTGCTGGAGCTCATCGACTGGAGCGTGGTGCGGGCGAACCCGAAACCGTTCGCCGGGTTTTCCGACCTGTCGACCGTGGTCAACGCGATCACGGTAGTCGACGGGCAGCGCGCGGTATTGTGGAATCCCAGAACAGTGACCGTGCGCGGGGCGGGTGACATCGCGGCGATTCTCGACGGCGCACCTATCCGCCCGCAGATCACCGGCGAGGGCCCGCTTCCCGAGGCGCCGATCATCGGGGGTAACGTGCGCTGTTTTGCCAAGCTGGCGGGCACGCGGTTTTGGCCGAACGCGGACGGCCGGCTCGTCTTGCTCGAGGGGCTAGGGCCGGGGCTGGAGGCGTGCGCCTCCTACATGGAGCAAATGCGCCAGCTGAGGTTGTTCGACCGCGCGGCTGGGCTGATCCTCGGCCAGTTCACCGCGATAGACGGCGACGGCGAACGCGAGGCGCTGATCGGCGTCGCACGTGAGATCACCGGGCTCGACGTGTGGGAGGCGCCGCAGGTCGGGCACTCGCGCGATAGTGCTCCTGTGACCATCGGCTAACGATTCGTCGCTATCAGTCCGTATGATGGACGCCATGACGAATAACCCTCTTCTTAGCGAATCCACCCTTCCCTACCGCGTGCCGGATTGGCGGGCAATCAAGCCCGAACATATTTTGCCGGCTGTCACCGAGCTTATGGCTCGGCAACGGGAGGCGTGGGAGGCCGTGGCGACGAACCCGGAGCAGGCCACTGCCGAGAACACGGTTCACGCGCTGGAAGATTCGGGGTTAGCGCTCGATTTGGCGCTCAATGCCGCGTTCACGCTCGTCTCGTCGATTGGCGGTGACGAGCTGGAGGCCGTGCAGGCCGAGCTCATGCCAATGCTCACCGAGCACGGCAATGCCTACCGGCTCGATAAGCGGATTTACGAGCGTTTCGTGGCGATCGACGTCGCCGATCTGGATCCGGAAACCCGCCGATACGTGGAGGAAGAGATCAAGGCCTTCCGCCTGTCGGGTATCGAACTCGACGACGCCGGGAAGGCTCGGCTGCGCGAACTGGACGCCGAACTGTCTGCCCTCGAAGTGGAGTTCTCGCAGCGTGTGGTCAAGGCGATGGAGGACAACGCCCCCGTGTTTGATAGCGCCGAGGAGCTCGAGGGCGTTCCGGCGGATCGGCTCGAAGCTGCGAAGCAGGAGGATGGCACGTATCGGTTCGCCTTGGAGAATTTTACGAACCAGACCCTGCAGCTTGATCTTGTGAGGCCGGAGTCGCGGGCGAAGGTGTTGGAGGCGTCGATGTCGCGCGGTCTTGGCGAGCACGCAAGCTCGGACACGCGCCAGACCGTGCTCGATATTGCGCGCTTGCGCGCCGAGCGTGCCGAACTTCTCGGCTATCCGTTCCACGCGCAGGCCGTCGCCGAGGCCGGTATGGCCAGGGATTCGCAGGCCATCGTCGATCTGCTGGGCTCGGTTGCCCCTAAGGCCGTGGCGGCCGTGGACCGCGACCGCGAAGAGCTGGAGAAGCTGGCGGCCGCGGACGGCTGCGAGTTGACCGCCGCTGACTACACCTACTATCAGGAAAAGCTACGCGCCCGCCTAGGTCTGGACGATAACGCGCTACGGCCCTACCTCAAGCTTGACAACGTGGTGGAAAACGGCATCTTCTACGCAGCGGAAAAGCTCTATGGGATCACGTTTAAAGAGCGGGATGACATCGCCGGCTACGTGCCCACTATGAAGACCTGGGAAGTGTTTGACCCGAACGGCGAGGGCATCGGCTTGTTCCAGGCTGATTTCTATCGCCGCCCGGGTAAGTCGGGTGGCGCGTGGATGAACTCGGCGGTGGACGCCTCCACGCATGACGGCACCAAGCCCGTGATCCTCAACAACTGCAATTTCGCTGAGCCTGCGCCCGGCGAGCCCACGCTACTCACGTGGGATCACGTGATTACGGTGTTCCACGAGTTTGGTCATGCCTTGCACGGCCTGCTTTCGCGTACAACCTACCGTTCGCTTGCTGGTACCTCGGTGGCCCGGGATTTCGTGGAGATGCCCTCGCAGCTTAATGAGATGTGGGCCTACCATCCGCAGGTGATGGCTAACTACGCCGTCCACCACGCCACCGGCGAGCCGCTTCCGGCTGACTTGGTGGCAAAGCTAACTGAGGCCGCGACGTTCGGGCAGGCGTTTGCCACCACCGAGTTTGTGGCTGCCGCTCTCATTGATCAGGCCTGGCACCGGCTCGGCCCGGATGAGATTCCCGCTGATGTGGACGAGTTCGAGGCTCACGCCCTTGCCGAGTTTGGCGTGGCACACGAGCTTGTTCCGCCGCGGTATCGTTCCGCGTTCTTTGCTCACACGTTTGGTGGCGGCTACGACGCCGGATACTACTCGTACATGTGGGCCGAAGTGCTTGTGGGCGATCTGGAGGATTGGTTCCGTACCGAGGGCGCTATTGACGGCGACGGCGGGCTCAACCGCACAGCTGGCGAGAAGTATCTGACGGAGTTGCTGAGCCGCGGTAATTCGCGCGACCCGATGGAATCGTTTGTGGCGATTCGCGGCCGGGAGCCGCGAGCTGAAGCGTTGTTGGAACGCCGCGGACTCGCCTGAGATGCCAGCTTGCTTGCCGGGCGTTTAGCAGGCGTCTGCCCGATGCCGGGCGGGCCTGTCCGCTTGGTCTTTAGCCGGCTTGTTTGCGTATGTTTCGGATTCGCTGCGCGGCTTTTCGTAGCCGAGCTTCCACAGCAACACTCCGAGCCCTACGGTTCCGAGTACGAACACCACCGCCCACATCGGAAATCCGGGGTGGGTGGGCTCGCCGGCACGCGCTAAATCTGCGGCTGGGGTGGGCCAGATGCGTTCGCCGGTGACGAGCACCCGGTGGGTGTTGACGCCGAGCGGAGTACATGTGACGAGGGTGACGAGGTCGTGCCCGGAATCCACGCGAAGTGATTCGGTGTCTTCGGGTTCGACAGTGGAGATTTTCGTGACCTTGTAGGTGAGGATCCGGCCGAAGGTTTCGAGTGTGAACGTGTCGCCAACTTCGAGTTTCGGCAGGTTGTCGAACATTGTGGCATTCGCAAGGCCGCGGTGTGCCGTGATCACAGAATGAGTGTTCTCCCCACCTACGGGCAACGAGCTTCCTTCGAGGTGGCCGGCGCCTTTGAGGAGCGTGTCATCGTCGGTGCCGTGGTAGATGGGAAGGTCAACGCCGATCGTTTCGATGCGGAGCCGCGACATGATTTTCGATGGTGAGGAGCTGAGTATCGAGTAGTAGTCGAGGTCGTTGTCGGCAAGTTGGCCTGACGACGTCGGGATCCGCTCGTTGGAGAGCAGGTCGACGCCCATGTTGAGTGCTTTATTGTATTGTTCTGCTTTGGCCAGTTCGGATTTTTGTAGGGAGTCGTCGCTGACTTCTTCTACGTACCGGCTAGCCGCGTGGGATTGGTTGACTTCGTTGAGCCACGAGGAGGCGAAGGGGTATGTGCCGAGTAGTAGGCCGACAAACGCGAACACAACCCCGATCACTAGGGTTGGTGACGGCTTCCATGCGCGTCGGATCGGGGTTGTGTTCACGTATTGCCTAGATGCTACTGGCGGTTATGCCTGGTTACGACGGCGAACCGTCGCCACGATCAGGCCACCGGCTGCAACGAACAGGAGGCCTGCCGAACCGAGGAGGATCAGCTTACCGGTTGCACCCGTCAGGGGCAGACCGGGAACGAGAGGCTTTACGTTCTCAACCTTCAGGTCGTAGGTGTCAACCTGAGTTTCGCCAGCGGTGACCTTAACTGGCTGGACGTCAGCCTTGATGTATCCAACAGGCGGCTCGGTCTCTTCGAGCACGTAGCAACGCGTATCCGAGGACTTACCTTCGGTTACAACGGCGCCCGAAGCATCTTCCTTCTCGTACATCGACGAGACGAAGAGACCGGAGATCTTCACTAGGCCGTTCTCGTCAGACTCGAAAGTGTTCTTTCCATCGACCGTGATCGGCATTGCGGCGTCAGCCTTTTCGGCCTTGCACACGCCATCCGTTGGGTACGGATCCTTGGCTTCGAAGATCTGGAACTTCGCGTCGCGAAGCGGCTTCGACTCATCGTTGTCTGCAAACTTCAGGATGCGGAGGTCGCCCCACTTGGTACGGACCTTTTCAGATGGGGTTCCCGGCTTGGACGGGTCGAATCCCTTGTCGGGGCTCGAGGAGTAGGTCGCATCGTTTTCGATGGTGCCGTTACCGATCGAGGTCACGGTGGTGGAGAAGACGACGACCACATTCTTGCCCTGGTTATCCTTGAGCTTCGTCAGGCCGTCATTGATGAAGTGGACGCGTGCCGTCTGCCCGTCAACCTTGACTTCGTAATCAACATCCTTCGTCAGAGGCTGGTTATCGATCGAAACAGATTCGACCACGTTATCCAGTGCGATCGAGAGACGATCGTCGAACTTATCGGACACCACGTAGTGGGTGAACGTGTCGTAGCCCTCGGGCAGAGCCGGGATCGAGGACGTCACGGTGAACTTCACGTTAGAGCCGAGGCCGAGGTCTTCCTGCTTCACGTTTTCCTTCGTGATCTCACCGAGCTCGTTCTTCGGGTAAGCGTGAACGTCGTAGAGCCACTTCTTCGATGCCTTGGCAGGATCAGCCGGGGTCGCTGCCGCGTCCTCGTACGGGAACGGAACGGTGATCACAAACGGACGAGCCGGGGTGACGACGGATGCCGGTGCGTCCGTCTCACAGACGAGGTATGCGGCAATCTTCGGAGCGTCCGTGTTATCAGTGCGGTTACCCCACGTAGCCGTACCATCAGCAAGTGTAGTGAGCTTCTTAACTTCCTGAACTTGGAAATCAGTGCTATCGACCGTGAACGAATTGTTGGTAGCAACAGCCGTACACGCGTTCGTCGGCACAGTGTTCGTTCCCGCATCCGGTGCGCCGAGAGTTGACGAGAGGGTTTCCCAGCCAGCGTGCGTGTTCAAATCGACGTTGGTGATTTCGTAGAGCGTGAACTGCACGTCGGCGATCGCGTCGCCTTCAACGTTTCCGGTGCCGTCCGGCTTCGCCGCCGTGTTGCCCTTTGTCTCGTGCTTGTGAATGGTAAGGGACCGTGGTGTGTCCGGATTGATGTTATCGGGTACGGCGTATGCGGCGCTACCGGCAGCGATTGCACCGCCGAATGCTAGCGCGGCCGTGACCGCGACAGCAAAGCCTTTACGAAGGCTCCTTGTCGATCTCATTATCTTTCTCTTTCTGTGTTGTGATGACTAACGAATTAGCCCTACTTGGTGGTGCGCCTCCGCCACCACCAAGTGGCGGTGATCGCAGTAGCTCCTATCACGACCAGCGCTGCTGCGCCGATCAGGAATGCGTCCCGACTCATCCCGCCCGTTAGCGGCATTCCAGGCACTGACGGGTTGGTGTTGACGAATCGGTAAATCTTGTGTTCCCCTGGGTAGTCTGTTGACACGACGGTTGTGGGATTGCCGTATTCGTCAACGACGGACTCCCACACGTCTGGATCGTCCCAGCTCGACGAGTCATACGGGTTCTTCGGATCGCCTATATAGACCTCAAGGTTGTTGTAGAGGTATGCGACGTCGGACGTTTCGGAGAGCGTGTACTTGTGCCCGGGTTTGACGAACATCGTGTTCGCCTGATTCGGCTCGTTGCTTCCCGCAACGTTGTCAAGCTTCGGCAAGTTAGGTACAGGTTGGCCGTCATCCCCCGCGTCCGGAGTTGCACTGAGTTTAATCTGCGCTGGGTCTCCGGTTGGGAAGTCCTTGAGAACGGTAATTGCCGACGTCGTGTTAGTAACGAAGCAGATAACATCAATGTCTGACGGGAGATTGACGGTTGCTGTGCCGTCGCCCTTGGCTTCGAATAAACGGCCGCGGCTTTGTAGCAAACTACCGTGGCTTTGCATGGCGAATCCATAGGGTTCACACGTCCAATCGTAAGACAGATCCTGCTCGTAATACGGCCGCGTGTCAGGGATGACCTCGCTGAGCGTGTAGGTTCCCGCACTGAGGTTCTCAACAGTCACCGATTTCGCGTTTCCGTACAGCGAGGCATCGTCCGTAGGGGAAGCGTCAACGGCGTAGTCGGTTGCGCCTTCCTTTTGGGCGCGGAGCTTGAACTCGCTCGGATCGGCCGCCTCAAGGATCCCGTACGTCGGCTCATCCTCGACGATCTTGACGAGCGTCAGATTTGACCTCGGCGTATTGGTGAACTGACAGTTCACTGACTGTATTGGGAGCCCGGCCGTTCCACTCGGACCGGGAATAACAACCTTGTAGGTCAGGTAATTAGTGGCAGCCGGATTCGGCTCATACGGTGTGGCAGTCAGTTCCTGAGGCTGCCCGCCGTCTTTCGTGACGGTACAAGTCAGTTCCTTGTCATAAGCGTTGAACGCCTGGTCACTGACCTCGAGCTGGCCACCCTCATTGTCTCTCTTGAACCGTTCCGTGATGTAGTAGGTGGTACCAGCCTTGATCGGCGACGTGATCTTCTGATTTTGCACGCCCGGAGCGTTGCCAGCAGTCGTCACCGAAGCTACCGCGGCGTTGTCGAGCGGTGCGCTCACATCATCGGGTGCTTTCTCGGTGACGATCAAATCCACCTGATCAGACACGTCGCGCCTGCCCTCGAAATTCTTAGTCACTTCGAGCGTGGCGGGCGTGTTCGTGAACTGGCAGCTCACAGCCGGATCAGCATAAGAGCCGTCGGTGAGATCAGCGGGCAACGTGACTTTGTGGATCACAAAACCTTGAGCCGGATTTGTATCTGCGGGCGCGGTGTTTACGTTGACCCTGGTGCCGTCGGCTTTCTTGGCCGTACACGTCAATGCCTTGTTGTATTGCGTGTATGCGGTGCCGTCTTCTTGACCGTTCCGAAGGAACTGTTCGGCAACATAGTAGGTGCCGCCTGCACTCACCGGGGTGGGAGCAATCTTTTGATCTTGGACGCCCGTAGCGGTACCTGCCGTGGTTGCTTCTGCCAGCGGGTCAGTGAAGTCTGGGGTGTTGTTGAGCACCAGTTTCACCTGGTCCGACGAATCGGCACGCCCGGCGAAATTCTTCGTGACGTCAATCTGTACCGGCGTGTTCGTGTATCGGCAACTGATAGCTGGCTCGGGGTAATCAGCTGTTGCCAACTCCGCAGGAATCGTGACCTTATTCGTCACATAGTTTTCGCCAACCACGTGGGGTGTAACGGGCAGATGTTCAACGCTACCTGGCTGTTTACTCATGGTACACGTGAGCTGCTTTTGGTAGCTCTTCATAGCATCCGCACTCGGGGTGCCATCACGAAGGAAACGCTCTGTAATGAAGTAGTCGTGCCCAGTTCGTACCACGGCTGGGCCAATGTACTCTGGCTGCACGCCGTTCTCCGTACCAGCTGTGGTTACTTGAACATACGGATTATTGATGTCGTCTGACGTGCCGAGGATCAATTCGGCCTGATCCTTCGAATCAGCTCTCCCCTTAAAATCTTTATCCACCAGAATCGTTGGCGGGAAATTACACGACGCCAAATCCTGAGACGTCTGCCCCTGAGTCATCAAGGTTTTGGATACCGGTTTCCAATCTTCGCCGAGCTGTTCCCCGGTCGCCGCACTGAGTTTCCGCACCGCGGTCTCGCCAGAATGCACGTATCCGGCGACCATGGTTCCATCACGATTCACCGCAAGGCCGTTGAACATTACCCCGCCGCTTGCCCACGTCCCGTAAGGATTCTTTTTCGGTAGCGGAGCTGTAGCGATAGCCTTGCCTGGGTCGGCAATCGCCGCGTCGAGAGCTGCCTTGCGCACAGTCACAAGGCGGCCGTCTCCGGTGGTGGCGTTGTGGTACAGGATCATCATGTTGCCCTGAGCGTCGAACGCCAGATCGCCATTCGTTGAATAACTTGTCGGGTCTAAGTGACTATCCCAATTCCGCCGGAAAGAATCGACCTCGACAAGACCAACGTGTCGCACAACCCCATGGCCACTCGGATTGTGCGAAAACTCGTAGAGATGGAAATAAACTGAGTACTGCCAGTAAAATCTATGCCAGTACCTATTTCCCCATCTGTCGTATCGATATTCCCCGACATCTTTGTCAACGGTTTTATAGCCGCCAAAGTAGAACTTGCCATCCTTGTTCGGCGACATGCCACCAGCGATCAGATAGAAGTTATTCCCAATGCCGCCAAGGTTATATCGGGCGTCAAAGACCTTTTTGGTCTCGTTACTGGCCGCATCCCAGCGATAAATCTCTAAAAACGGCGACGAGTTACGCTGCTTTTGAATATTGTAGGCGTATGCGACTTTGCCGTTATCTCCTACAGCCAAGCCGTTGTACTTGCCGTTCCTCTTCGGACTGTTGGGATCCTGCATCGTGAAAACACGTTCAGGATCTGTTCCCTTAGCACCGCCGCCGGTGAGCTTCCACACCTGGCCGTCGTCCAAGCTCAGCCCGTAGTAGACGCCCGGATCACAGCTCAGCGCATTCGCGCTCCGCGACGTGCCCGAAAAGCCCATCTGCTGCGCACCGCGAGAATGCGCTGATAGGGCAGGCCCCTGTTCCAAGGAATATCTGCCCTGCTCGAGGATGTCAGCTTGAGAAGAAGCAGGTTCAAGTGCTTCCGCCTCTTGTTCTTGCTGAACGGGCGCGGGGGCTTCCGGCGCCTCGGCGTCGTCGGCCGGACTGGTGTCGTCTACCGGTGCAGGGTCAGAACTTAATCCCCCTCCCGCGGGATTTTCGGAGGTCTGAGAATTCTCGTCCGCACCTTCTAATGGCGCACTAACGGCAAAACTTCCCTGAAAAATCGTTAACATGAGGAACACAGAAAGAACAACCGCGAAAACCGCACGCCACGGCGTCGCCAACCTTGTGTACCGACCAGACCGTGAGCTGACCTTAGCCATGCCCCTCCTCACCAGTGCAACACGCATCGGATCACCCATGAAAAGCGTGTCTAAAACTTGTGAACAATCAGCCAAAAGCATAGGCCGACTACTCGAAACTAGAAGTATCATATACGCCGCCATAACTCGAAGACAAATTTTTTCCCAACACCCCCTCCCACCTGCAGTTTTACCTGCAACAAATGAACGGCTGACAGAGCGCTAACGTACGGTTGATCGCGCTCGAATATTTATACAACTCGAGGATGATCATCGCCGAATAATACGAGAGTAAAAAAGACCTTATGACTTTTGGACCTGCCTCCCGTTCACTCTTCGGGCTCCTATGCCTACTTATTGTGATCTGCGCTGTGATTGCCGTCGTCGCCATTCGCAAACACCGTCCGCTTCGAGCCGTGCTCGCCACCGTGCTAGCCGGCACGATGGCCATGGGCGGCATTGGTATCCTCGCCAACCGCGAAGGCCAATTCGTGTTCACCTGGCAACAACTAGCTGACTGGCTCAAAGGCACAGACGCAGTCGCAGTGCCACAAGGCATAGCACCCGCCATCGACCCCGAAACCGCAGCAGCAGACCCCGCCTACCACGCGGACTTCATCCCCGCTGGAGACAGCGTGCCAAGCAAAGGCGCCCCCCGCGGCGAATACAAAGTCGTCACCTGGAAAGGCCCACAATCGGGCATTGAGTCTAACGTCGTCGTCTGGCTACCCGACGGATGGCAGAACATGAGCAACCTGAACGTCCTCACGCTCCTGCACGGGCACCCAGGCAAACCCCACCCCGTACCCGAAGCACTCAACATGGACAAAGTCATGGCAGAGGCAATCGACTCCGGCAAACTCCCACCCACCATGGTCGTCCTCCCCCAGCTGCGAATCGACGACCAAGAACCAGACTGCATCGACACCGTCAACCGCCCCAAATGCGGCACCTGGGTAGCACGCGACGTTCCCACGATGATCAAAGCAAACTTCCCCGTCAGCCACGATCCAGCAAAGTGGGCCATCGGCGGCTACTCGTCAGGCGCCTACTGCGCCGGCGTCATGGGCGTCATCGCACAAGACGTTTTCAAAACCGCGATGATATTCTCCGGCTACGACGTACCCGTCGTCGGCTCACTACAAAACGCCTCCCCCAGAATCAAAGCCGAATACACGCTGTCTAACATGATCGCGAAAATGGAACACCCACAAATCCTCGCCTCATCATCGGGAGCTGATCTCGACGCCAACAAACTCGTCGAAAACCTCGGTCACATCGACCCCGGCGACGGCGTTATCACCCTCCACTACGAACCCAGCGGCGGCCACGGGTGGGTGTACTGGGAAAAAGAATTCCCCCGCGTCGTCGACTGGCTCGGCCAAATCGCCGCCAAACAAGCGGAATCCTCCAACGCCGACGTCACCGCCGAAGCTCCCTTCCACCAGTCCATCTACGCGGTCTACACCATCGTGGCAGCAGCCTTTGCGCTGTGGGCGGTAACTCTTATCTGGAGATTACGGTACTACCGGCAGCCGGACGCACTGGCTTCGCACGAACTGGTTCTTGAAACCAGCGCCCGCGAAAGTAGTCCCGACGCCCGGCGTGATGGCCGCCTTGCCCAAACAGGGCGCTTACTGATGGACCTCCTGCCAGTAATCATCGGAATTGCGGCGGTCACCCTCGGAATCGGCATGGCAATCAACCACGCAATCGGAACCATCGGCTCACCGGCAGACCTATGGGGCTTCCTCGTGAAAATCACGCCTCGAAGCCTGCTGTGAGCCCTTTGTGTAACTTCCCGGAATGTTTGATTCTTCATTCCGGGGGTACACGTTCTGTTCTCGGGGTAGACAAATCGCCGGATTCGATACCCCGGGAACGAAACAGGTACCCCGGGAACGCGGATGCATCAGCAGAAACAAAAGTAGATTGCATTTTGATTGCATTGCGCAATATACTTTTCATCCTTCAGCCCATCGGCCATTCCAAGCCAAAAAACACGGGCATCCAGTCACGTGTATTTCCGATTGCGGGCAACCTAATTGGCACTGAGCAAAAAGGCCAAGATTTCGAGTTCGCCACACTTAGGTGCTCGGTTTCGGAAAATCGACTTGTTAGTTTCCACGAGGACACCCTCAAGCGAAAGGCTCCCGGACGTTGGTCCGGGAGCCACTTAGCCGTACCCCGTACCGGATTTGAACCGGTGTTACCGCCGTGAGAGGGCGGCGTCCTAGGCCGCTAGACGAACGGGGCCCGCCATGACTTTCCACCACGAGAGCGGATCATCACCGAGTCAAAAGGCAATCTCACTCAGAAACATCCGATGAATATATTGCTTTTGACTTGTACCCCGTACCGGATTTGAACCGGTGTTACCGCCGTGAGAGGGCGGCGTCCTAGGCCGCTAGACGAACGGGGCCTATGCGCTAACCGCATGATCTTTCGATCGCTGGGGTACCAGGACTCGAACCTAGACTAAATGAACCAGAATCACTCGTGCTGCCAATTACACCATACCCCAATATGGCGCGCCTCCTACTGGAGGGCAACGGATATTTATCTTACGCATCTGCCCTCTTTGTGGCAAACTCACGCACACGTGAATGTACTCACCATCTGCACTGTGGTCTTCTATATGCTGAAAACATGCCCACACGGGCGCCACATCGCCACGTTCATGCAAGGAGAATCCATGCCCGCCAACAAGCACCGTAAGGTTCGCGATTGGCACCCCACCCAGCTACCCGTCCATCGGGGCATCCAAGGCAGGTGTACGGTACGCCAGGTCGCGCGGGCACTTCCGCCGGAATCGCCCTGGGCATGCGAACTTCCGGATATTCCTTTTATTGATCTGCTTCCTGAGCCCGAGCCGAGCACAGCTCAAAGTTTTCTTGCATTCCTTGGAGATGTTACGCAGGCGCAGTTGGGGATCTCGAAGGATCTCCAACCTGACGCCCAGCTCGCCGACGTTCAAGATTTCGTGCACAGCTACGTCGATGCGGTCTTGATGTGGGTGCGCGCGGCGCTCGACGCACGGGCAATATCCCCGCCCGTAGTCAAGTGCGCATTTTCTGACGCGTCGGTTAGCTACGCGTTCGGCACCCACTGGTTGGACATCGCCGTCGATTCGCTTGCTTCTGCCGAACAGCGCCAGCAAGCAGACGCGTACCTGGCTGACCTGCTCGCACTTCCCGGCTTAGAACAGTGGCACGCCTTCCCGCGCGTAGCATACGTGGAGCACCGCACGGATTCCACAGCCACGTTCTCTAACGACTCCGCGCCTGGCGTCGCGCCTACAGTCTCCGATATTCAGTGGTGGGCAAGCTCGCAGATGCCGGCACCCGTCTGGATCGCCTACGACCCCGAAGTCGCCGACCACTTCACCGATCCAGACGATCCGGACGACGACGTGGGCGCGGTACCCGTCGAATCCACCGGCAACGTGTATGGCGACGACGCCGGCGACTTCCCCATCGCCCAACACGCCCGCCTCCTTCGCCCCGGCCTGCGAGTTTACGAGTTCACCGACGTCGCATCCGTGAAGGCCCTCGTCGAACGCTACCCAGCCCGCATTGCCGATCCTGAAGCTGCGGGGCTCTACGACGACTGGGCTGGCAACGACGCGCCCATCAGCGTGGGTGTGGACTGGCGCGGCGTCGCTCAAGATTACGACGGCGTACGGCTCAGCGTACCTGCCGCCATGCACCTTGCCTACGTGCCTGTCAGGGTTAACGTGCCGGCTAGTTCGACTGCCAGCGAGCTCGGCAACTCGCCCACCGGCGAACTGCGCGGCACAGCCATGCTCACGGGCTGGACGCCGGGATCAACAATCTATTTCACCGATCCCGCGGCGCACTAACCCCGCAGTACCCCAGCTCGCTGCGAACCAACCCACGACGAGTTAGAACCAGAGCGCAGTACCCCGCACTTAGAGCGTGGCGCGGAAACGCCGCAGACGCGCCAGAGTCTCGTCTTGCCCCAAGATCACCATGGAATCAACCACGGGAAGTGACACGTTGGTCCCCGTCATCGCCACAAACAGCGGCTGATAGGCAAAGCGTGGTTTGACCTCAAGAGCAGAGATCACGTGCTCGTCCATGGCAGCGCGAATAGCGTCGATACTCCACTCAGACAGCTCACCGAACGCATCAATGGCCGCATCGAGCACCGCCGGAGCTGTGTCGCGAAGTTTGCCTACGGCCTTTTCGTCATACGCCAGGTCTTCGCCGTCTTTAAACAAGAACGCCATCAGTGCCGGCGCTTCGCCGAGCAACTGAATCCGAGTCTGGACTAACGGCGTCGCCTCATCAACGAGGTACTGTTCGCGCTCGGACAGCTTGCCATACTCGGCAGCGGAGACCACGCCGTCGCGATGCAGGTAAGGAGTCAACCGCTCCCGCAAATCCTCAACGTCCAGACGGCGAATGTGCTCCGCGTTGATCGCTACTGCCTTCTTGTCGTCAAAACGCGCCGGGTTCGGGTTGACGTCGTATACGTCAAACTTTTCGATCATCTCATCCCGGTCAAATAGGTCACGGTCAGCAGCAACCGACCAGCCGAGCAGACCCAAATAATTCAGCAGACCCTCGGGGATCATTCCACGCTCGCGGTGCAGCAGCAGGTTGGCCTCCGGGTCACGCTTGGAGAGCTTCTTGTTGCCCTCACCCATGACGTACGGCAGGTGCCCATACTCCGGGATCACTTTCGCGATCCCCAGCTCGAGCAGCGCGTGGTAGAGCACGATCTGCCGCGGAGTAGACGACAGCAGGTCTTCGCCACGCAAAATGTGCGTCACTTCCGTCATCGCGTCATCCACCGGATTCGTCAGCGTGTAGAGCGGCTGGCCGTTCGCACGCACGATCACGTAATCGGGCACCGTACCCGCCTTGAAGGTGACGTCCCCACGCACAATATCCGTAAACGTGATGTCCTCATCCGGCATGCGCATGCGTAGCACGGGCTCGCGGCCTTCCGCGCGATAAGCCGCCTTCTGTTCCTCGGTCAGGTCGCGGTCAAACCCGTCATACCCCAACTTGGGGTTACGACCAGCCGCAACATGGCGAGCCTCGGTTTCCTCCGGCGTCGTAAACGATTCATACGCGTAGCCAGCCTCCACCAACTGACGGGCGACGTCCGCGTAAATATCCATCCGCTGCGACTGCCGATACGGCTCATGCGGGCCGCCAACCTCAACGCCCTCATCCCAGTCCAAACCCAACCAGCGCAACGACTCCAGCAACTGCTGGTACGACTCCTCCGAGTCACGCGCCTGATCCGTATCCTCGATACGGAAAATGAACGTGCCGCCCGTGTGGCGCGCATACGCCCAGTTAAACAGACAGGTGCGGATCAACCCCACGTGCGGGGTGCCGGTAGGAGATGGACAAAAACGAACGCGTACATGTGGTGTGCTCATAGTAGTCCTAGACTACCGCGCTAAAGTAGAAACATGAATTTTGACGACATCACCATCGATCAGCTGCGGTCCTCCGGCAACCTCAAGTGGGCGGGCAGCCCGGATTCGATTGGCATGTTCGTCGCCGAAATGGATTTGGGGCTCGCCGAACCCATTCGCCGCGTGTTACGCCAGTACGCTGACTCCCCCGGCATCGGCTACCGCTCAGCCAGCGCGAAACGTGATCTGCAAGAGGCGACGGCGGGCTGGCTTGCGAAGAATACGGCGTGGGCGCCGCGGCCTGAGCAAGTCCGGGCGGTTCCCGACGTCGTCTCCTCGGCTCGCGTGGTCCTCGACCAGTTAACGACGCCGGGCTCGCCCGCCATCTTGCCCACCCCGGCTTACATGGGGTTCACCTCCCTGATCCCGGCGATGGGCCGCGAGATGATCGAAGTACCCTGTGTGCTCGAGGGCGGGCGCTACCGGCTCGACCTTGACGGTATTCGTGCCGGTTTCGAACGTGGCGCGCAGGCGCTCATGCTCGTCAACCCGGCCAATCCCACTGGGCGGGTCTACACGCGCGAAGAACTGCGTGAGCTCTCTGAGGTGGTGGCTGAATTTCCGGATGCCATCGTGTTCTCCGACGATATCCACGCCCCGCTCGTTCTCGAGGGCGAACACATTCCTTACGCGTCGGTGTCTGAGGTGGCGGCCTCGCACACCGTCACCGCGGTGGCCGCCTCTAAGGGCTGGTCGATCCCTGGCTTGAAATGTGCCCAGCTCGTCATTTCAAATCCGGATCACGTCCGCCGCCTCGAGCCCTACCTAGGCTGGGCAGACTCGATCACGTCAACGGTGGGCGCCGCTGCCGCCGTCGCCGCCTACACCGAAGGCGAAGCTTGGCGAGCAGCACTACTGGACTATCTACGCGGCAACCGCGATCTTTTCGCCGCAGCCGTGGCAGGCTGGCCGGGCGTGTGGGCACCGCACATCGAAGGCACCTATATTGGCTGGCTCGACTTCACCGACGCGCTCGAGGCGGGCGCGCTGGCAGACAGGGGCGGCTCTGTCGGCGGCAAGCAGATCGCCGAATGGCTGGCCGAGCACACCGGCGTCGTGCTCACTCCCGGGGCCGCGTGCGGCAAAGGCTATGAAGCGTTCGCACGCATCATCCTGGCCACGCCGCGCCCGATCTTGGAAGACGCGCTCGGCAGAATGACGGCCGCACTCGAGGGCTAACGCTCGGCCGCGCGGCCGATCCTAGCCGTGACAAGGATGGACGCCACTTCCGGCCTAGACGACCGGGTTGCGCAGTTCGCCGATTCCCTCAACGGTGCACACGACGTCGTCGCCCGGCGCGGCCGCAACAGCAGGGAACGGGCTGCCCGTCAAAATCACGTCGCCAGGCAGCAAGGTAAACATCTGCGAGGCGAGCACAACAAGCTCGCGCGCATTACGTACCAAATCAGCCGTAGTGCCCCGCCCGCGCACCTCACCATTGACCGCGAGCGTAATCTCGAGGTTTGCCGTGTCCAGGTCCGTCACAATCACCGGCCCAATCGGACACGACGTATCGAAGCCCTTCGCCCGCGCCCACTGCGGATCGGATGCTTGCGCGGCAAGATCACCGACGTCGTTGGCCACCGTATAGCCAAAGATGACGTCGTCGACCCGCTCGAGTGGCACATCCTTCGCAATCCGCGAGATCACAACGGCCAGCTCGGCTTCGTGGCGCACGTCCCCCGCCCACTCCGGGATCGTAATCGGTACGTTCGGGCCGACGACGGCGGTGTTCGGCTTCAAAAAGCACGTGGGCAACACGTCCGGGTCAGGCCGGTAATCAGGGCGATTGTAGTTGTCCCCAAAACCAATCACCTTCGACCGCGGAATCATCGGAGAGACCAGGTTCGCATCCGCCGGAGCGACCACCTGCCCTGTGGGGCTCACCTCCGAATACAACGGATCATCAGCAAGAACAATGTAGTTACCGGTGTCCTCATCAACCATCGCAAAACGAGGACCTTGAGCAAGAGATAGGCGCGCAATCTTCATACGCCCAAGCTTAGCGCGCCGCGGACGTCTAGCTGAAGTGGCGGGGTTCTGCGGCGTCGTTAACCAGCTCGACCTGCCCCGATACGTGCCCGCCGTCGAAGAACCACTCGCCGCGCACCACCAACGATTCCGATTCCAGCAAGGACGGCACGTGGCGAACACGCCGATCAAAATCAGCAATAAACTTGTAGAACCGCGGATCCAAATCCACGTACGGAATTTTCTTCCCCACCTGATGAAGCCGCGAGCGCTCATCCATCGTAAACAGGTCTGACCGGATGACCATGAGATCATTCGTGGTCTTCACGGGAATGAAACGTTCACGGCCCACAACAATGGGTTTGGCGTGCTCGAATTTTTCGACGATCGCACCCATCGCGCATTCAATCTGGATAACCTGCGGAGAGTTGGGATCCGTGGGGTCGACGGTCTGGTGATTGCGGATAACCGGCAGATCGACCAACCCGCCCGTGGTCCGAAGCAGGTCACGTAGCGCTTCGATGTTGAACCACATGTTGTTCGTGTTGAAATAAGGATGCCGGTCAATGTCGGTAAAGTGCGCCATATCGTCGGCAGACGTTTGGGCTCTATCGCGGAGAATGACCCGGCCGTCGTCGTTGCGAACCGCCAAATGGCCGCCTTTCCGGTCAGCCGGGCTTCGTTCGCACACTTCCAGCGAACACTGCGAACCGGACTCTTCAAACCAAGCCGCGAGCCGGCCGCTCGGATACGCGCCCAGGTTATCGGAATTAGAGGTCATGAGGTTGCGATAACCCGCGGCAAGGAGATCATCAAGAATGCCAGAATCGAACATGGCCGTATAAATATCGCCGTGCCCGGGCGGGCACCATTCGAGATCAGGATTCTTCTCCCACTGCACGGGATACAGCGTGTCTGCCAAAATCTTCGGCTCACGGTTTTGCAGCAGATCAATCGGAAGATCACCGTGCATGTCCGCAGCCAACACGTCTAACGTGTCTTCTCGCGTGCGAAACGAGTTGAGGAACATGAGCGGAATGAACGACCCCGAACGCTGCCGGGCATCACGCACCTGGGCGGTCATGATGTCAAGGAACGTTTTACCGCTACGGACCGGGAGCAAAGATTTCGCCTTGTCTAAACCCATCGACGTGCCAAGCCCGCCATTGAGTTTCAGGAACACGGTACGGCCAAGCGCATGCACGTCGTCTTCACGTTCGGCCGAATCGTCAACGGCGTCGATATCAACCAGCGGACTGATCGTCTCTTCTGCGATCAAACCGGTCTGCCCGCGCACTATCTGCCCAAAATAGTTGCTGAACACCTGGCGGACCGTTTCGCTTTGCCCATCGGCGCGCATTTTCTGCAGATTTGCCTCGAGCGCCTCGGTAAACTCACCCAACCCGCTGGCATTGCCCATCAAGGACCTCCTCATCCGCAACCGGCGGATTCAGCGTAGCATAGTTGTGCAAAGACGCGGATTCACTATATCAATTAACAGAAGAAGGTCATCATGGCTACCATAAAATTTACGAACCTCAGCGTTTACCGCCAACCAGAGGCAACCGAAATCCTCGTGGAAGACGGCAAGTTTTCCCAGATCGGAAGCAACCTTCCCGATGCCGACGAAACCGTTGACCTCGACGGCATGCTCGTGGCACCACCCTACGTCGATTCGCACCTCCACTTGGACTACGTGGGAACAGGGCGCGACGACGAAGCAGCCGACAACGTATCAGGCACCCTGTTCGAGGGGATCGAGCGGTGGTCGCACATCAAGAAGAATCAGACCATCGAGGACGTCAAACGCAGAGCGCTACGCGGCATTCGCGAAGAAATGATCCACGGCGTCCAATACATTCGCACGCACATTGACGTCACCGATCCCGAGCTCATCGGCATGCAAGCCATGCTCGAACTGCGTGAAGAACTCAAAGACACCGTGACCATCCAGATCGTGTCCTTCCCACAAGAAGGCATGCACAACTACCCGCGCGGGGCCGAACTCGTGGAAGAAGGGCTCAAGATGGGGGCCGACGTCGTCGGCGGTATCCCCCACTCAGAATGGGCGCGCCAATACGGTGAAGAAAGCGTGCACAAAACCGTCGACCTCGCACTCAAATATGACAAGCTCATCGACGTCCACTGCGACGAAACCGATGATCCGATGTCACGCTTCGTGGAACTACTGAACGCGCGTGTGCTCGCCGATGATTACGGCCCGCGTACAACCGCCTCGCACACCTGCTCGTTCGGATCCGTTGATGACGCCTATGCCTTCCGCATGATGGGACTCTTCCGCAAGTCCGGCATCAACTTCACGGCGCAAGGAACCGAGAACGCCTACCTACAAGGCCGCGCCGACACCTACCCGAAACGCCGCGGCCTGACCCGCGTGAAGGAATTCCTTGAGGAAGGCATCAACGTCTCGTGCGGACAGGATTCGATCGTCGATCCGTGGTATCCCGCGGGCAACGGCAACCTCATGAACGTCCTCGACAACACGCTCCACTTGGCGCAAATCATGAGCTTTGACGACATGGAAGTCGGACTCGATCTCATTACCTACAACGGTGCCAAGACCCTATCGATCGAAGACATCTACGGCATCGAAGTTGGTAAGGATGCGAACTTCATCGTCCTCAACGCACCCAACGCGCTCGAGGCGGTACGCCAACGTGCAGACGTGCTCCGCTCGGTTCGCCGCGGCAAGACCATCTTCCAACGCTCGATCACGATAGACAAGGATCTGGAACTGCCCAGCATCTAAGAGAGCTGATCACCGCAGGCTTAGCCGCGGCGGTCTCTCACGTGCGCCGATTCCCGGGGTACACGTTGCGTTCCCGGGGTAGACAAATCGCCGGATTTGGTACCCCCGGAACGTAACAGGTACCCCGGGAGCAGCAACAAGTTCGGTGCGCGAGGTGGGACTTGAACCCACACGTCCGAAGACACTGGAACCTAAATCCAGCGCGTCTGCCAATTCCGCCACTCGCGCGTACCGGTACAGCATACCGGTTTAGCCGGCTTGAGCGTAATCCCGGCCGGGTGCAATTGGGCACGCACGTTTCGTAGATTTACGAGTCGATACCGAGCTCGCGGCGCAGGCGTGCCACGTGCCCGGTGGCTTTCACGTTGTACTTCGCGAGCTTAACCTTGCCATCCGTATCAACCACTACAGTGGAACGGATGACACCCTCGAGCAGCCGGCCGTAGCTATTCTTCTTGCCGAACGCGCCATAGGCTCGCATGACGACCTTGTCCGGATCGGAGGCAAGTGGGAAGTTGAGCGACTCCTTGTCGGTGAACTTGCGAAGCGACTCTACTGAGTCCGGCGAAATCCCGATCACCGTATAGCCGGCTGATTTGAGCGAGTTTTCGCTATCCCGAAAGTCGCAGGCTTCTTTCGTGCAGCCCGGGGTCATCGCCCTGGGGTAGAAGTAGACGACAACTCCGGCGTCGGCCTTCTTGACCTCCTCCGACAGCGTGACCTCGCCATCGGGTGTGGCCAGGGTGAAATCGGGAGCGATATCGCCCACGTCGAGTCGTTGTGTGGTTGCCATGTGGTCCTCTCAGTTCTCGAATGTGCTGGTAAACATGCGCAGTGAAACGATCAGAATGAAAAGTACGAAGCCGATGATCATTGGAATGTAGCCGAACGTGGTCGGGAACAACAGGCCGGCTCCGAGCGCTCCACCCGCTACGAAATAGGCGGAGTCGCGGGACATGCCATAGATGCCTCCACCGGTTGCTACGGAGCCAATGACGGCGGCTGTCACCACTGCTGGTTCAAACTTGACCCGCACCACTGTATACCAGCCGATGACGGCCATGGCGATCATGAAAATTATCGCCACGATCAAAAGGGGACGTTCGTACTTGTGCACACGCCAACTCTTCCACAATCGGGCCGCGCCTGCACCATTGGCTCGTTCACCGGTGGCTAATACGTGCCGTGACACGGCCACGGCCTGGCGTGATGCTGGCACAATGAAACCATGAGTGAAGTGGCATCCGGAGATATGGGACCGTGGCTGTCGCCAGAAGATTTAAGTTTTGTGCGCAGGAAAGTGCCGATCCTGTACGTGGACGCCGTCCCGGTCAAGCTTAACGACGACGGCTCACTCGACTCCGTCGGACTGCTGCTAACCGTTGAGGCCGACGGGCTGACCAGATCCCTCGTGTCCGGGCGCGTGCTCTATCATGAGACGATTCGCGACGCCCTCATTCGCCACCTTGATAAAGACCTCGGCCAGATGGCGCTCCCCCAGTTGCCGGCCAGTACCGTGCCGTTCATGGTTGCTGAATACTTCCCCACCCCGGGTGAAGGCTGGCATGATCCGCGTCAGCACGCCGTGTCCTTGGCGTACATCATTCCGGTCATGGGCGACTGCAAGCCGGCCTCCGATTCGCTTGAGGTCAACTGGTTTACTCCCGGAGAGCTACTCACGCCCGATTTGCAGCGGGAAATCTTGCCCAAGCACGTGGGCATCGTTAAAGCCGCACTGGCATCGCTTGGCTGGGTGTAACGACGGCTGCAGCCAGGCTAACCGAGCACCCCCGGAATATGTGCGGCCAGCTTTTCGAAAGCCTTGCGCCGGTGTGAGATCGCGTTCTTCTGTGTCGGGGTGAGTTCAGCGTTCGTCACGGTAAAGCCCTCCGGCTCAAAAATCGGATCGTAGCCGAAGCCGTTGCTACCTGCGCGCTCAAAGCGTAATGAGCCGCGCATCTCGCCTTCCTCAATCATGACCTCGCCGCTGGGGAGCGCTAATGCCGCGGCGCACACGAAGCGTGCGCCGCGGTTACCCGGCAGGACATCGGCCAGCTGCGCCAACAACAGATCAAGGTTGGCCGCGTCGTCGCCGTGGCGGCCTGCCCACCTGGCAGAAAAAATCCCTGGAGCGCCGCCCATGACGTCCACGCACAGGCCAGAATCGTCGGCCATCGCGGGAACGCCCAACGCGTCTGCTACATGCCTGGCTTTGATCGCGGCGTTTTCGGCAAAGCTCACGCCATCTTCCACTGGCTCACCCAAGTCGCTCGGCATGCCCAGGATGTCGCTGAGCCCCGGCACGAGCGGCTGCACAATCTCACGCACTTCGGCGAGCTTATGCGCGTTGCCCGTGGCAAAGTAAATTACACCCATTGCCCGAGCTCCACCGGCGCCTCCGATTCCAGCGCCAACTTTTGCAGCTCGGCGAGCTCCCGGTTTCCTTTCACTGCCAGATCAAGCATGTCGTTCAGCAACTCGCGGCTAAACGGGCGCTCCTCGGCGGTACCCTGTACTTCCACGAATTCGCCTGCGCCCGTCATCACCACGTTCATGTCCGTCTCCGCAGCCACGTCTTCCACGTACGGCAGATCGAGCACGGCCACGCCATCCACCACGCCTACCGAGATCGCGCTGATCGTATCGCGCAACACCGGTTTGCCCGCTCGCGGCGTGATCATTCCCTGTTCGATCCCGTAGGCCACGGCGTCGGCGAGCGCCACGTATGCTCCGGTGATCGACGCCGTGCGCGTTCCGCCGTCGGCCTGCAACACGTCACAATCCAGCACAATCGTGTTCTCACCGAGCGCCGCAAAATCGACGACGGCGCGCAAGGATCGGCCAATCAGCCGCGAAATCTCCGACGTACGCCCGGAAACCTTTCCCCGCACAGACTCACGCTGCGAACGAGTGTCCGTCGCGCGCGGAAGCATCGCATACTCGCCGGTCACCCAGCCCAGCCCGGAATCTTTGCGCCAACGCGGCACGCCCTCGGTCAGCGAAGCAACACAGAGTACTTTCGTGTTGCCAAACTCCACGAACACGGAGCCTTCGCCCTGTGCCAAATAGTTACGGGTGATACGAATAGGGCGCATGTCAGCGCGGCTACGGCCATCGGCGCGAGTAAATTCAGTCATGGCTCTAGTCTAAAGGGTGAGGACGGCCCTAGATGGTGTAGACATCACCAGCGCTGACCACGGTGACCTCGCCGTCGTAGACCGCCTGCGCGTCACTGGCCGTACGTTTGCGGCTCGTCCACGGCTGCAAATGCGTGAGTAGCAGGCGCTTCACGCCCGCTTCGGTCGCGATCTCGCCAGCACGCTTGCCCGTCAAGTGAATACCACGCGCCTCGTCACGCCCTTCTTCGAACGCGGCTTCAGACAGCAGGACGTCAGCATCCTGAGCGGCCTCCACCACCGTGGGAGCATAGTCCGTATCGCCCGTATAACTCAGCACCACAGAACGCTGCGGATCCTCCTCAGACGGGCCGGTTATCCGAATCGACACCGCTTCAATCGTGTGATTCGCTTCGAAGAACTCGACGCACATCGGTCCCACTTGAACCGTGTCGCCGGGCACCACACGCTGGAAATCAAACTCGGTCTCGTAGGTTTCCCCCTCCGGATCGCCCGCAATACCGCGAGTGCGCTCGGCTCCATCACCGGGCGAGAACACGGGAAGTTGCGACAGCGCGCCCTCCGGATACCACCGCCGGTACACCTGCATGCCCACCAGATCCACACAGTGATCGGCATGCAGATGCGAGATCACGATCGCGTCCACCCGCGCAGGATCCACGTATTTCATCAGGTGCCCCATCGCCCCCGGACCGAAATCCACGACGAGCGACCAGGTGCGGCTTCCCCCGGCGTCGTCTTCACCTTCCGCTTGGACCAGATACGACGACGCCGGTGACTGGGCACCAGACATCGATCCGGAACATCCAATGACAGTAAGCTTCATTGCTTCCTCCCCTCGGTTTCATGCATGGGTTGTACGCCGGTGACTTCCGGGCCTAAAAATCTGCGAGCGAGCCGGCGGAATTCGTCGACGTCGCCGGTTGCGCTAAACGTGTGCGTGGGCGGTGTGGAGGTGCTCTCGCGAAGAAGCCCGCGGGCAGTGAGTTCCCGGTACACGTCCCGGGCAGTTTCCTCCGCTGACGACACGAGGGTCACCCCATCGCCCATCACGTACGAGATCACCCCGGTCAGTAGCGGATAGTGCGTGCAGCCAAGCACCAGCGTGTCAACGCCGGCCGCCTTGATCGGAGCCAAATACTGTTCGGCAAGCGCCAACAACTCCGAGCCGGTGGTAATTCCCCGCTCCACAAACTCAACGAAACGTGGCGCGGCCGCAGTCGTCAACTCCACGTTCGGCACGGCCGAAAACGCGTCATGGTACGCACCCGATTCAATCGTGGCCTGCGTGCCAATAATCCCAATCTTGTTGTTGGACGTCACCCGCGCCGCCCCACGCACCGCCGGATGAATCACTTCCACCACGGGAATGCCCTTAGCTATCGTGTAGCGCTCACGAGCATCATGCAACACCGCTGCCGACGCCGAATTGCAGGCGATCACCAACATTTTCACACCCGAATCAACCAAGCGATCCATAATATTCAACGCGATCTGCCTGATCTGCGCGATCGGACGCGGCCCATACGGGTTGTTTGCCGTGTCGCCAATATAGCTTATCGATTCACCAGGGAGCTGATCGATGATCGCGCGGGCCACTGTCAGCCCGCCGACCCCGGAGTCGAACACCCCAATTGGTGAATTGTCCATAGCCCAATGCTACCTGCGGGCCGCCTTATTCCTGACCGCCGTCACTAGTGAATCTTGCCACCAGGTCGTCATTGTATACAGCACTGCGAGCATGTCGTCCGTTGTTTCAATCACCGGCAGGTCATCCGCATTGCGCGAATGCGAGCCAGTAAACATACCTGCCCGCGCATAGACGGCTGCCGATGAATCGTCGTCGGTAATGTTCAACCGAGCCGCCACCACGAGACGAATGTCATTAAGCGCCGCCATCCACGCGGCCGCATTCTCGTTCGGCACAAAAATCACGTCATTACCCGGCGGAAGCGCTTCCAAACCCTGATAGAACGTGACCAGATTTTCGATCTTGGCGGCCGCCACCGAATTTTCTGTGAGCTCCCGCAACACTCCGGCCTCGTGCGGATCCTCGCTCATGTCCGGCAAGAGCCTTTGGATTGCGCTATCAAGAGGCGGCACCGGAGCCGGATTTTCTTCAGCAGCTATCGCCTCCGCAATATCGGCGACGTCGGCCTCCAACGCTGCCAGCGGATCGTCCGGATCGACGATCTGGTTCCGACGCTCCGATTCATGCTCCACATCAGAGCCGAGAAGAAGGACGACGTCCCGAGCCAAACCCGCCAGCATGGATCGTTCCTGCACATCCGCGCCCGCCTCATAACCGCCACGAACAATGCGAAAGGCTCTCACTCGCCCTCGCTTTCGATAGTCGCCCACAACCCGTACGAATGCATGGCTTGCGCGTCAGTTTCCATCTGTTCGCGCTGCCCTTTCGACACCACGGCACGCCCGTTGTGATGCACTTGCATCATCTTCAAATAGGCTGCCTTTTGGTCCATCCCAAAATATGTTTCGAACACCCATTGCACATACGACATGAGGTTCACGGGATCGTTGTGCACAACTGTTTGCCATCCCGACGTCGGAACGGTAGTCGGGGTTGGCGCCGGGCTGGGTGCAGGGCTCGACTCACTCATCATGTACACGTTCCTATTCTACCTGTTTGTACCCTGCTGAAGGAGCTTTGGGCAGATGGTCAACCATAACAGTTTCCCTGAAATTTTCCTCCAATGCGGCTACCTTAGGAACATGACAAAGTTTAAAAGCACCGCGCTGCTCACGGACATGTACGAACTGACGATGGTCGATTCGGCAATGAAATCAGGAACAGCCAATCGGCGCTCCGTGTTTGAAGTGTTCGGCCGCCGCCTCCCAGGTAGGCGGCGCTACGGCGTCGTCGCTGGTACTGGGCGAGTGCTGGAAGCGCTGGCAGATTTCAAGTTCACTGACGAAGAAGTCGACTACGTTGCTCGCGCCGGCATTGTCTCTGATGACACGCTCGAGTGGCTTGCAGGCTACGAATTTACTGGCGACATCTACGGCTATGGCGAGGGCGAAGTCTACTTCCCCGGCTCGCCGCTCATGACCGTGACGGGCACGTTCGCCGAAGCGGTCGTGCTTGAAACGCTCATCTTGTCAATCCTCAACTATGATTCTGCGGTCGCGACCGCCGCCTCGCGCATGACGATCGCTTCCCATGACCGCCCATGCCTCGAAATGGGTGCCCGGCGGATGCACGAACGCGCTGCCGTCGCCGCTGCACGCGCCTCTATCATCGGCGGTTTCGTCGGCACATCGAACTTGGAGGCCGCACGCTCCTACGGGGTCAAGCCGATTGGCACCGCGGCCCACTCGTTCACGCTCTTACATGACACGGAAGAAGACGCCTTCCGCTCCCAAATTGCGTCCATGGGTACCGACACCACGTTGCTAGTTGATACCTACGACGTCGAACAGGGAGTCGAGCTGGCCGTGCGTGTTGCCCGCGAGGCCGGCGGCGAACTGGGAGCCGTACGCCTAGACTCCGGC
The DNA here is from genome assembly GCF_900637955.1 of Trueperella bialowiezensis. NCBI lineage: Bacteria > Bacillati > Actinomycetota > Actinomycetes > Actinomycetales > Actinomycetaceae > Trueperella > Trueperella bialowiezensis. The sequence continues at coordinate 1,878,154 of NZ_LR134476.1, read as the reverse complement.
GATCTTGTGGCCCAGGCGTTCAAGGTGCGCAAACAGCTCGACGACATGGGTGCGCACTCCACCAAGATCACGGTCACGTCCGACCTTGACGAATACGCGATTGCCGCACTGAACGCAGCCCCGGTTGATTCCTACGGGGTTGGCACCCGGTTAGTGACGGGTTCGGGAATCCCCACCGCGCAGCTGGTCTACAAGCTGGTTGCGAGGGAACGCGCCGACGGCACCATGCAAGAAGTGGCCAAGCGCTCGGACTCGAAAGGTTCGGTGGGCGGGCTCAAAGTTGCAGGCCGTACACACGACGAAACCGGCCGGGCCACCGGCGAACTCGTCGTCTCTGCCGGCTCGTGGGAGGACGGGCTCGCCTACCTCGACGAACACAAGGCACGCCCACTCCAGATGCAACTCGTCAGCAAGGGCAAGATCAACGAAGACTATGTAGCCGACGGCGAAATCGCCCGGGCTGCCGAACGCCACCGCAACTCCCGTGCAGCACTGCCCTATTCGGCGTGGCGGCTGTCCGACGGCGATCCGGCGCTGCCGACCACGCTCGTCGATATCTTTGACGGGGACAACTAACCCGGCTCGCGTCCGGCTACGACTGGCCGACGAACCAACGCTGAATTTTGAGGATCCGCGCCTCGATCTGCTCGAGCGAAGCGCGCGCAACCTCCGGACCACCACAGGCTCTGCGCAAATCCGTGTGGACAAGCGCGTGCGGGCGGCCTGTTTTTGCGGCATAGGCAGCCACGAGATCGGCAAGTTGCTTCCTCGCTTCGCGCCGCTTGCGTGACTCCATGACCCCCGAGCGGGCTTCATCGGGTTCACGTTTGCGCGACTTTTGTGATTGTTGCCGTTCACGCAGCAACGTAGCCACCTGGTCGGGTTCTAACAGCCCTGGAATCCCGAGGAAGTCTGCCTCCTCGTCCGATCCGACCTCCGCCCATGAGCCGAAGTCAGCACCGTCGTAGACCACCCTGTCAAATGTGGCATCGGCAGATAGTGCTTCGTATCCGGGGCCGTCGAGTTCGTCGGAAGCTTTTTCTTCCCGCTGTGCTGCGGAAACAAGGTCGTCGTCCCACCCTTCTTCGCCGGTAGGCACTTTCAGCGCGTGGTCGCGTTCCTTTTCCAGTTCCCCAGCCAGCTCTAACAGTTTCGGCACGGATGGGAGGAAGATCGACGCCGTCTCACCCCGGTAACGCTGGCGCACAAACCGCCCAATCGCCTGCGCGAAGAACAGCGGCGTGGAGGCCGACGTCGCATACACGCCCACCGACAGGCGTGGCACGTCAACTCCCTCCGAGACCATACGTACAGCCACCATCCACTTCGAGCTTCCTTCGGCGAATTCGTGGATGCGGTCAGAAGCGGAGTCGTCGTCTGACAGCACCACGGTGGGTTCCTCGCCCGAAATCTGCGCGAGCAACGCCGCATACGCTCGGGCCGCCTTCTGATCCGTGGCAATGACCAACCCGCCAGCATCGGCGACGCCGTTTCGCACCACGTTCAGGCGGTCGTCAGCGGCGGCCAACACCTGCTTAATCCAGTCGCCCGCAGGATCAAGCGCGGTTCGCCATGCTTGGGATTCCATGTCTTTCGTCATGGGCTCTCCGAGGGTGGCTGCCATGACCTCTCCGTGGTTGGTCTGCCAACTCATCTTCCCGGTGTACGACATGAACATGACCGGCCGGACCACGCCATCTTTCAACGCCTGACCATAGCCGTAGGAATAATCGGCGCGCGAGCGCGGGATCCCATCGCTATCGGGTTCGTAGTCGACGAACGGGATGGCCGCGGAATCTGAGCGGAATGGAGTGCCGGTGAGCGACAGGCGGTGCTTGGCCGGTTCAAAAGCCACGCGGATAGCATCACCCCAGCTCAGGGCGTCGCCGCCGTGATGAATCTCGTCCAAGATCACCAGCGTGGACCGGGCCGAAGTACGGTGCCGGTGGAACAGGGGCGCCCGTGCCACTTGAGCGTACGTGACGCACGCGCCGTTGAAAGACGCTCCGAGCCCGGACTGCGCGTTACTGAAATCCGGATCAAGTTTCAGCCCGACCCGCCCGGCAGCCTCCGCCCACTGATATTTCAGATGCTCGGTTGGGCACACCACGGTGATCTCAGAAACGATCTTACGGGCCATGAGCTCGGTTGCTACCCGCAGCGCAAACGTGGTTTTACCAGCACCCGGAGTGGCGACCGCAAGGAAATCCCGCGGAATAGTTTCGAGGTATTTTTCTAGCGCCGCAGCCTGCCAAGCACGCAAAGATCCGGCTGTCCCCCACGCCGCACGCTGGGGATAAACAGGAGGAAGATTTTGTGCTGCTGAAACCGAAACTGACTGGGGGCGCGGCGAGCGGGCGCTCACGCATCCCCCTGGCCTGAGCCACCGGTGCCGCCAGCGCCACCACCTGGCGGGTTGGGGCCGAATGGCCATGCGCCGTCACCGCTACCAATGCCGTCATAGATCGCTTTGCACGTGGGGCACAGCGGATACTTATCCGGGTTGCGCACGGGCGTCCAAATTTTGCCGCACAGTGCGACCACCGGGCCGCCCTCTACTGCAGAGCGCATAATCCGATCTTTACGCACGTAATGGGCGTAACGATCCTCATCGCCGGGTTCGCGCTGTTCGCGCGTGCGTTCGAGCGTGGCAGTGGTGCCCTCCGGTTGGAGCGAGGGCGCATCAGGCTGGCCCGGGCCCGAAGGAGCTTGCGGATCAGAATGAGGATCGTTCGACATGGCTCCAGTCTATGGCCGACCACCCACAAATTCGACGCGGGCTCGGTGGAGATTCCCACACGGCCCGAAGCCGTACTAGGAGATGACCAAGCCTGCCTAGCGGATGCTCAAGCCTGCTTAGCGGATGCTCGTGGGCATAAGAAAAGGCGCTCAGTTGCCCGAACGCCTTCCCCTAAAAACTGGCTTATTACTTGTTCGAAACAGCCTTCTTCAGCGTGGAACCAGCCGAGATCTTCACGCCGTAGCCGGCCGGAATCTGGATCTCTTCGCCGGTGCGCGGGTTGCGGCCCTTACGCGCAGCACGCTCAGTACGCTCAATGGACATAAGACCCGTGATCTTTACAGCTTCACCCTTGGACAGCGAATCAATAAGAACAGCCTGGAGGCCGGAAATTGCCTTGTCGGCGTCAGTCTTGGTCAGGCCAGACTCTTCAGCAATCTTTGCAATAAGTTCAGTGCGATTGAGGGACATTTATCTACCTCTCCGTTTGTTGTCATTATCGGCCCGGATTTGAGCCGCTAGATAAGAATTTAGCCGAAATCCAAACATAAACACCAACTCAAACCCGTGTTTTCCGCCATGTGAACGCGATTTCTCTCTCAGGTGACAACTTGGGCCACATTGTTCACACTATTCACCGGTTCGGGGGCGTATTCGTGAGCAACATCCTAGTTTTTCCCTGCGCCCGCGCGTGTGCCACTACCCGGCCACAAACGGGCGGATCTGCTCACACAGCCAAGATCACGTAGACCAGCAGGATCTTGATGATCATCGCGAGCGCAAACACGGAGGCGTATCCGGATTCGATGCGCTCGTCGTTTTCTTTCGCTTGGGCGTAGGACAGGATGGCGGGTTGGCCGAAGGCGCCGGCCATGGTGCCGGCCGTGCGTTGCGCGCTCACACCGAGGAGCCTGCCTGCCACGGCGATGACGGCCAAAACGATTATTGCGATGATCGCGCCAACTGCGAGCGCGCGGAGCCCGGTCATGGAGAAGGCCGTGTCAACGAAGGCGGGCCCGGAGGCGATTCCCACGGCGGCAAGGAAGAGGAGTAGGCCGAGCTGGCGAATCGTCTCGTTGGCTGCCATTGGCAGTTGCCACACGAGCGGGCCTGTTCTGCGGAGGTATCCCAGGATCATGCCGACGATGAGCGGGCCTGCCGCTGAGCCGAGGCTGAATGTTCCGCCGCCTGGCAGGCTCACTTCCACCATTCCAAGGAGCAGGCCGAGCACCATTCCCAAGCCGAGGGCGACGGCGTCGACTTGTGAGACCGTTCGTTCGGAGTTACCAAAGAATTTCTCTAGGTTTTGGTGTTCGGAGCGTGGGAAGGCCACCATGACCCGATCACCGATTTCTAGTCGTTCGAAATCTGAGGCGAGTAGTTCGAAGTCACCGCGGTGGATACGGGTGATGACCGCACCGAAGCGGCCTGGCATGTTGAGTTCGGCAACCGTCTGACCAGCCAGATCTTTATCGGAAATGATGAATGCTCGGAAGTCGACTCGGGAGCGATCGTCGGCGAGGTGTTCGGGTTGGGCGTGCCCGATCGCGTCCACTGCCTGCTTCACGTCGTTGTCCATGCCAACGATCACGATTTGATCTTCGGGCTCCAGTTCTTCGCCGGGGCTGACAACGCGCGTGCGGCCATTACGGTAAAGATATGAGGCGCGCACGAGCTGTTCTTGCCAGCCAGGGATCTGCCGCACGGGTAGCGAGTTTTCGACGACGGCCGTGACGGCAGTGAGGGATTGCCCGGCATACGACGGCGTGTCGTTGGGTTCCGGCCAGCGCCGTGACACGATGAGCGAGACGGCCACGATTCCGACGAACACGCCCATCGGGTAGCCGAGCGAGTAGCCGACTCCTGGTTCTGCCGTGCCGGTGACTGCGGTGGCAGCGGCAAGCCCTGGCGTGTTCGTGAGCGAACCAGCGAAGACGCCCACGGACAGTTCGGGGGTGAGTCCAAACAGTGGGCCGACGACGACGGTCGCAACCGCTGCCAGCGCAATTGCACCCACGGCGGCGAACATGATTTTGTAATGCTTTTTCAGGTCATGGAAGAAGGTCTGCCCGGCCGATAAGCCAACCATGTAGACGAACAGCGCCAGCCCGAGGCTTTGGACGAGAGCCATGGACTCGCCGAGCTCGGGAGCGATGTTGCCGATGAACAGGCCGACGAAAAGGGCTCCTGCCGCACCAAATTTAAGTTTCCCGAACGGAATGATCCCGAGGATGCCGCCGAGGGCAACCACGAGGAAAAGTGTCATGAGCGGGGACGACGTGAGCAATTCTTCCATTGCATACCTTTCAATGTTTTAGCGCCACCAGGTGTCATTCACTTCGACGGGCGTGGTCCTCTTGTGCCGCCCGCGCACCCACTTTTGTTCGATGTTCTCCGCCGACGCCGGATCGATCGGCTTGCCTTCAAGGTAGTCGTCGATCTCGTCATAGGTGACGCCAAGCTCGTCTTCGTCCGTGCGCAAAGGTTGGCCGTCAAGCAAGTCTGCCGTAGGAACTTTCTGCCACAGCGGTTCGGGCGCACCTAGATGTTGCAAGATGGCTTTGATCTGGCGCTTATTAAGCCCGGACAGTGGCATGATGTCTGCTCCGCCGTCGCCAAACTTCGTGAAGTAGCCGGTCACCTTTTCTGCTCCGTGGTCGGAGCCGAGCACGATCAGGCCGTGATCACCTGCGATGGCGTATTGGGCGATCATACGCATGCGAGCTTTGACGTTCCCCTTGTTGTAATCGGTGATCTGCTCGCCGAGGCCCGCCTCGTATTCGGCACTGAGCGCGTCCGTGGCACTCTTGATGTTGATCGTCACTTCGCGCTCTGCTGCCACCCAGCGCATGGCCTCAGCGGCGTCGGCCTCGTCTGCTTGCTCACCATACGGGAGCCTGACGGCGATAAACGTGGCCGCGTGCCCGGCGTCGTGCAACTTCTCGACGGCGAGCTGTGCCAGCCGGCCAGCCAACGTGGAATCCACTCCCCCGGAAATTCCGAGCGTGAAGCCTCGTGCTCCGGTGCTCAGCAAATAGTCGCACAGGATTTGTACGCGGCGTTCAACTTCTTCACCCGGATCGATCTGCGGTTTCACGCCCGTTGACTCAATAATTTCCTGTTGGAATGTGTGGTGGTACATGGTCTCTCTCCTTGTGCGGTCAGCGCGTCTGGTGTGGCAACCGCGCCCGTTAGTTTCCGGGATCTCTGTTGTGCGAGTTTGAGCTATAGTCCGAGGTCAAATCCCTGGGCCTGGATATGTGGCAGAGGGTTGCGTTCAGATGGTGCTTCAATGAATTTTCGGACGATCTGGTCGGTGAAACGATCCACCCGGCGGTTGGCTTCGCGTAGATCGTAGTAGGTGTGCATTTCTTCGTCGTAGTCTGCCAGAGCGTCAGTCCAGGACTCGGGTTCCTGATAGGTGTCCGTATGTACGCGCAAGGTAGCCGCCATGCGTGGTTTGAGCTGCGGATCCTGGTTCGGATATCCGAGGATCATGCCTAGTACGGGGAACGTGTACTTCGGTAGTTCCAAAACTTTGATGGTGGCAGCGTAGTCATTGAGCACAGACCCCAAATGTGTGACTCCCAGGCCGAGCGATTCAGCAGCGACTGACATGTTCTGGATCATGAGCAGCGTGTCAGTAAACGCTTCCCGGAAGGCTGACATGTTTGCGGCTTGTGCTGTGTCTGCTCCGCGTTCGTCAAGAATCCGGATAGCTCTGCGTACGTCCGCAATTCCAACGAGTAGCTCCGGAGCCCGCGCAATATATGGCTGGTTGCCGATGCGGGCGAGTTCGTCACGTTTGCTTTGATCTTTGACCCGGATGAAAGCAGCCTGTTGGAATCCTCTCGATGTGGACGTACGCATTGCCACGTCAAAAAGCGTCTGCATTGTTTCTTCGGGGATCGGTTCGGCAGTGAATTCACGGATTGTGCGGTGGGCTAACTGAGTGCGGATCGTTTCATTCATACCGTCAACTCTAGTTCACTGGGAGGGCAACGTGTTCGGAGCCAGCTTTGCCGGTGCTGATTAGGGAATAGGGACGAGGACTGCTTCGGCCTCTACTGCGGTGAGTGGATTTCCGTAGACGACCGTATAACCCAGGCCTGGCACGGTGAACCACTGCCCACCATCAGCACGCACCTCAACCCGCCAACCAATCCGCACACTTGGCTGGAACACACCCGGCTCGTGGTAGATCCCGCGCACATCACCATCAGGCCACACCCCACCGGGGCTCACCGTTGAAAAAGTCGTCCCATCACCCAACGACCATTGAAAACCAACCGGGGTCAACCGCAACGTCCCCGACACACCCAGCACATTGACCGGCGCTTCATACGCCCGTGCCGACGACGCGAAATACACGTCCTTATTGATAAGCACTTCGCCCGAGGCCGGCTGGAAAGTCAAAGTGCCTCCGTCAATGATCTGCTGGGCATGGTCACGCACATAAAACCCACATCAGCCGCCGACACCACCGGAGCCGCCTCTTCAGCATCCTCCCCGTCCGTGGCCGGGTCTGCGGCAGGCTCACTGCCACGGTTCATGCAATATTCAGCGAGCGGGCCGGACATCTGCCAATTCGGCAACGCACCAGGCAACGCACCAGAATGTTGGAATGCATACGACCGACACAACTCATCCACACTCACCGACTCCAAGGCGCTCACACTCCCGCGCGGTGCATCGACCGCTCCCATGTAGGCCGCGTTTGGCGACTTCGGCGACCTGGTCGGAGTGCGCGGCGTCGAGCGATTGCCACCGGCAGCGTGCTCCCCCACGACGACGACCGTGTCACCAGATGTTTGGACTGACCAGTTTCCTCTTTGGTCATCCGGCATACCGTAAGCCATCAAAAGTGTTGAAACGGCTATTAAGGCAAGTATCTTCACGGCAGCTCTTCCTGACCGAAATGGGAGCTGTCGATAATGTCGAAGGTCTTAACTTTAAGCTCATTGTCGACGATTGACACACCGATGACCACAGTGTGCTCGGCAGCAGGAATAGTCTCACTGCCTTCGATCTCATAGATGATGTAATCGCTTCTGTCGGTGAGGAAATCGATGCGATAATCGACGTTTCCGTTTGTCGTATAGAACCACACGGAATCCTTAATCCCAAGAGTCAATTCCCCCCAAACTCCAGTGCGATTATCTTCCTCAACGTCCTTAAGAACTCTCTGACAGTATTCACACTCCGGATGGGCATACTTCTCCCACTCGGCAGTATCGCCCGTCTGATTCACATACGGATATAGCTCTAAGTAATACTCAGCCAGCACGGCCGCATCTTCGAGCTCGACCCCAGTCAGTACAGGCTCGCTCGGTGGAGTCACCTGCGGGCGCGGCGGAATCGTATATTCCTCAGTCGGCGCAGCCGAACCACCGGTCGCAGGACTCCCCGACCCACCGCCATCAGCAGGATCAGCCCCACCGCAGGCAGCCAACACTGCAGCAGCACACACCAACCCCGCGCCTACACGCAAGGCGCGAAAACGCCGTCGTTGACATCTCATATCCCAAACCTAGTGTGCCAGCTATACCCGCGCCGGAGTTTTCCACAACCTCCCCGCCAGCTCCCACACATGACCAAGGAACGGTCAGCTGCTCCGGCGAAAAGTGGCGTGCTAGCGTGGCACCATGAGCATTCGTATTCGACCAGCAACAGTGCTTGATGCGCCCGCCCTCGAGACCATCGAGACGCAAAGTTGGAAAGCGGCAACATCAGGGGGCATTGACGACTCCGTCTACCGCGGTTATCTTGCAGAGCGCCGCGACTACTGGGAAGCCCTGCTGGCCGATCCCCGCTCAACCACCACGTGGGTGGCTACCCGAGACGGCGAGGTTGTGGGTTTTATCTGCGTGGAAGCAGTTGGGCCTGGACACCCGCAACTCATCCGTGTGAACCAGTTACACGCTGTTGGCGACGGCGCTCAGCAAGTTGGTACCGCGTTACTCGGCTACGCGATTGCGGACATGCCTGCCTTCGTGAACGTGCCCACCGACTCCCAATCATGGATTGAGTTTTGGCAAGGCGAAGGCTTCTCGCGTACGGCCCTCGCACGTCACGCGTCTGGAATCGATCTCGCCGTGCTCGAACGCGGCGAAAAAACCGCCGACTAAACACCCAGTTTTGCGAGACTTTTGTTGCGTAATTCGATAAAACCGCAGGTCAATTGCAGAATCGTAGGCTTGCGTAAATAGCGATCATTTTCGAAAAACCTACTCTGACCTGCACTTTTGCAACCGTGAAAGATTGTCGATTTTTGAAACGGCCCGCGATCCAAGAATTGCGAAAGAACATAAGGCAAGCCTGACCTTGCTACCCAAGTTTTTGGATCGGTCTTAGGCTAAAACCAGACAGATCAACTACTAGAACTTAAGGAGTCAACACCATGTCGAACCTCGCAGCGGTCACCAATTGCTCCGCAACAACTTGCTCTTTCAACACCAACAGCGACTGCACGGCAGCAGCTATCACGATTGGCCGGTCGGCTGACGACCGCGCAGCCTGCACCACGTTCATTTCCCTCAATGCCTCCGGCGGTCTGGGAATCGCACGCAGCCAAGTTGGCGCCTGCCAGATCACCGATTGCGGTCACAACAACAAACTGATGTGCTCTGCACCGAACATCTCCCTTAACAGCGCTACGGCCGAGTGCTCCAGCTTCGTAGCTGCCTAACACGCTCGGCTATGCGGCGAAGCGCTGCAAGCTAGGAGATGTCATTGGGGCGGGTTACCGTGTGGTAACCCGCCCCAATGTTGTTCAGCTCCTTCTAGGCGGCCAGCAACGAAACGGCTCGCGCTAAAGCAGCTTCCTCTGACTAGCTGTTACGCCGGCGCAGATTCGTCAGCCAGCCTCCAGCAAGCAGCATCACAGAAGCCACTGCGAGACCGCCAAACACACTGGTGCCCGTCAGCGGAAGCGACTTTCCACTCTTCGCAGCTTGCGCCTTTCCAGCCGGGTCCTTCGCCGCAGGTGCCTTAGCATCAGGCGCCTTGGCATCGGGAGCCTTAGCATCAGGCGCCTTCGGCTCGGACGGCGCCGGCTTATCTGCGACGACGTCGGAGGCGTTAGCATCCGGCGCTGGCGCAGGTTCTGGCTCAGGTTCCGGCGTAGGCGCTGGTTCCGGCTCAGGTTCCGGCTCAGGTTCCGGCTCAGCCGCGGGCTCGGCCCACTGGGCATAAACCTGGCCGTTCTTCACGTACACGTATGCGCGGTAGTAGCCACGTGCACCCAACGGTGTCGGGGCAAGCAACGTGTAGCGGCCGTCCGCCAAACCTGCGGGCAGCGTGACGACCTCGTCGACAACACCATTGCCATTGGCCGTCAGCTTGGTCTCGAAACCGTCCACAGACGCGCCATCTGGCCCGACCAATTTGAGCTCGACCTCGGCGTTCGCCCCGAACGCCGCGTCGCTCACGCCGTCGTTCTCATTGGAGTACACGCGCACCTTCAGCGGCTCGTCAGCAACATCCGCAACGAAAATACCCGTAGCGAACTCTTCCGACGCTGTCACCGCATTCGACACCAGGTGGTTGGAGGTTTGGCCAGTTGCTTCCACGCTGTAGCTCTTAGCACCCTCGGCAAACGGGACCCACAGCACCCCGGCCACATTGCCGCTTTGATCGGCGACGACGTTCTGGGAATCCTGCGCGATAACATCCCCGGCCGCGTTGTAGACGAACACGTTCACCGCAACTTCTTCACCGGTGATGAAGCTACCTGCAACGCCGCCTTCTTCGAAGGTGATCGGGTTGTGGGTCGGCTGCGAGGAGTAGCGGATGCGGTCACCCGGGCGCGGATTGTGCGAGTACAGAGCTTCACCCACATACTGGATGCTCAGGTTCGATCTCGTCAGCTGGGCGTCCTTGGTGGCGGTGTTGTAGACGACGTCGCCCGCCCCGCCCATCACATCAGATGCGCGGCACTCTGCCACTACGGTGTACTTGCCAGCAGGCCACTGGGAAGCATTTTGTTCACCCTTGCGGCTGTTCAAGCTCGTCTTAACGGTACGGTCACCGAATTTGATGGTGACGCGCACATTATTCTGATTCTGCACGGCACAGCCGTCGACGTCCCACGAGAACGTACGGCCATGGGCCGATTCGCTGAATTCAGCCTTAGTGATGCTCAGCTGGTTGGCCGGATCTGCGGCAGGATCAACCGGCGCAGGCGGAGTCGGCGTCGGCGTAGGAGCCGGAGCTGGTGCCGGTGCAGGTGTCGGATCGACCTCAACCGACTTGCTGACCTTCTTCGGGCTCAACCACAGATAGTTACACACGCCCTCAATCGTGTATGTTCCAGCTGAGTCAGCCCCAAGGGCAAACTTACCCGGCGTCGTGATCGACACCGGCGAGCCATCCTTGGTAAGCGTGTACGTCGGCGTCGGGCTCTCCCCCAACACAGTCGGGCAACCAGCACTCGACCACACAAGCTCACCCTGCTCACCAGGGCCACCAACCTGTTCGAAGTTCACATCGAACTCAGTCGGAGCCGGGGCCGGCGTCGGCGCAGGAGCTGGTGCTGGTGCGGGAGCTGGCGCCGGTGCAGGTGTCGGATCGACCTCAACCGACTTGCTGACCTTCTTCGGGCTCAACCACAGATAGTTACACACACCCTCAATCGTGTATGTTCCAGCCGAGTCAGCCCCAAGGGCAAACTTACCCGGCGTCGTCACCGACACTGGCGCGCCATCCTTGGTAAGCGTGTACGTCGGCGTCGGGCTCTCCCCCAACACAGTCGGGCATCCAGCACTCGACCACACCAACTCGCCCTGTTCGCCAGGACCACCAACGTGTTCAAACGACACAGTGAATTCGTCTGCTGCATAAGCCGCGGTCGGTGCTAGCACAGTCACCGACAGCATCACCGCAGCCAGTGCGCCGAAAGCTCTTTTAAGAACTCTCATAAAATCTCCAATGATTAGCATGCTCTCAAACGGCGGCTCCAGTGAACCGCCACCCAGTTAGGCTAGCCTAACCAAACCGCCTCGCACTAGTTGCAATCATTGGATTTAGCTAACACCTCCTATCCGTGCAGGTCAGCCACGGATAGGAGGTGCCAGCAATTCGGAATCGCGCGGAAGTTTTAGGGAACTTTATGCGTCCACTTATCGGTGGTGAACTTCGTCCGCATCAGCTCTTCAGCTTGGCGCAGCTCGTCGTCCGTGAAATCGGATTCCCGAGTGTCATAGCGCTCCGCGAAAGTTTCCAGGAACGAATCGATGATGTCCTCACGGGCCATGCCGGTTTGCGAGCGCATCGGATCAACCCGCTTGTTCGCAGACTTTGTGCCCTTATCCGAGAGCTTTTCCCGGCCGATACGCAAGACGTCAAGCATCTTGTCCGCATCGATGTCGTAACTCATCGTCACATGATGGACCATCGAGCCGTCAATGAACCGCTTTTGCGCTGCACCACCAATCTTGCCCTTATCAGAGGCGATGTCGTTGAGCGGCACGTAGCGTGCGTTCACGCCCACCTTCTTCAGCGCGGCGATCACCCACTCATCTAAATAGGCATAGGACTGTTCAAAGCTCAGCCCCTCCACCAGTGCGGTTGGCACGATCAATGAATAGGTAATGCAGTTACCGGCTTCCATAAACATGGCACCGCCGCCGGTGATCCGGCGCACCACACGCATGCCATGGCGCTCGAGGGCTTCCTGGTCGATCTCGTTCTTGTACGACTGGAACGAGCCGATCACAACCAGCGGATCGTCCCACTCCCAAATCACGAGTGCGGCTTCCCGCTCCCCCTTCGCTACCGAGCCGGGTAGCACCTGGTCGAGTGCCACGTGCATTGCCGGGTTCATCGGTGCGCGGTGGATGACGTCAAACGTGAGGTCATGCCACGACACGGCTTTGCCGAGCGCACGGCGTACAGCGATCCCGACGACGTCGGGCGTGAACCCGATCAGCTCGGCATCGCCTGCGGCCCGTTCAATCGCTGCTGCCATGTCCGCCACCGACGAATCGGCCGGCATGCCATTGAGCGCATCATTCAGATCGTCGATCACCGTGTCAGGTTCCAGGAAGAAATCCCCCGAGATTGACACGTTGGCAAGCTTGCCGTCGTCGACGTCGACGTCAACGGCGACCAGCTTGCCGCCACTGACCTTGTATTCTCCACGCATATCTGTCTTCTCGCCCCTTAGTTGTTACCGAGCACGACGCCGGCCCACGAATTGTGAAGCGATTCCTGGTCGGAGGGCTGGAACAGACCTGCGAGCACGTCACGGTACAGGCGGCTGAGCTCATGGCTATTCGAATACGAAGCACCACCGCACGAGCGGATTGACTCCTCGACGGCGAACAGCGAAGCTTCCGACGCCGCATTCTTCGCAGCCGACAGCTGCGGATACCACATGGCACCCCGGTCGACCTTCGCGTCAAGATCACGAGCAATGAGCGTAACTTCAGCCTGAGCAGAGTTCATCCGGATCGCCGCGTCAGCAAGACGCCAGCGGATCGCCGGATCGTTGGCGTAGACGTCGTCGTTAAGAACTGAGCGGCGCTTGTGCACATGTTCGGCTGCCACCTCAATCGCACGCAGGCCAAGGCCAAGGTACGTGGCAGCAAGGAACACTTCGAACCATGCGAAAATTCCGAACACCACCGGCTCCATCGACGGCCCGGGCTTGACCTTGCCAAGCACCTGATCCGGGCGGGCATAGGCACCGTTGAGCATCGTCGAGTTCGACTGCGTGCCGCGCATGCCGATCACGTCCCAGTCATCCTTAATCTCAATCTTGTCCATATCCCGATCGAGAAGCGCGAACACGGACGTGCCACCGTCTTCCTCCGAATGCCCATAGGTCATCAGCTTCGTCCACGCCGGGGTCAACGACGTAAAGACCTTCATGCCGGTAAACGAGTATCCGCCGTCGTCTTCCTTGCGCGCCTCGGTGATCGAACCGAACAGCACGCGATCATTACCCGGCTCGGAAATTCCAAACGCGTAGAGCTCGCCATTCGCTGCTCCTTCAAGGATCTGCTTACCCGCTTCTACCCCGTTATCGATGAGGTGGCGCGCCAAGCCCACGATAATTTGGTGCATGTTAATCCCAAGCGCAGTGGCTGGGGCAGCCTTCGCTAACTTCGTCTGGTTCTCACAGATTTCTTCCGTGGTCAGCCCCGCACCGCCGTACTCCTTCGGCACGAACGCCTTCAAATAACCGGCAGCCTTAAGATCTTCGAAATCCTGGCTCGGGAACGCGTTATCCCGATCCACCTGATCGGCTCGCGATGCGATCTTTTCCAGCAGTTCATCAGACAAAAATGCCATGGCGTTCTCCTATTCAACAGTCACATAACAAACGTCGTCATTTTATCCGAAAACGCTCGGCGAAAATATTAAAATGTGCACATTGTCGGCGTCTCATCTCAGGGCGAAAACGCTGGTCAAGCAGTTTCTGGCGTTCGCGAGCGCCATGAGCACGCACCACGCGCCTCGTCTGCTCACCCGCTTACTGCGGACTCATGCGCACACGTTCTTGCAGTTCGGCGGTGAGCGCAACCGGACTTTCCTTCGTAGGCGCCGGTTCACCGTCGCCACGGACCTGAACCAACGCCTGCTCACCTTGACGTTCGACGACGGCGACGCTCGCCCCGGGCACAATACCCGCAGCCGTCAGCTCGCGTAACAAGTCCGGATCCCGATCCGACACCTGTTCGACGACGCCGTGGCTCCCCTCCTCCAGCTGCCGCAGCGTTCGCCCGGACAACGGCTCCACCTCGCCGCTCGCGCTCGGAATCGGATCACCGTGCGGGTCACGGGTAGGGAAACCCAAAAACTTATCCATGCGGGCCACGAACCTGTCCGTCAAAGCGTGTTCCATCACTTCGGCGTCGTCATGCACCTCGTCCAGTTCATAACCAAAAACGGTCACTAGCAACGTTTCTAGCAGGCGGTGCCGGCGGACCATGTGCGTGGCAAGCGCACGCCCACGCTCGGTGAGCGCCACACCCGCATAGGGCTTGTAATCCACAAGGCCATCGGCTGCCATTCTCTTGACAGCCTCGGTTACAGTTGACTTCTTCTGGCCGGTACGGGCAACAAGATCACCCATGGAACTCCGCCCGCCCACATACCGATCGTTGTCCCACAGAGCCTTGAGATAGTCCTGATGGGCATCAGACAACCCAGCTAAACCCGAGCGAGTATCCATGTTCACAGTCTACAAAATCGCCTCCGGTTGAGTTCGTTCACGCGTGAGAACTAGGATCATTTTGTTCAACCGCATGAACAATTGAAAGTAGAGAAGAATGAAGAAACTATTTGCACTTCTTGCGGCATCAGCCCTCGCGCTGAGTGCCTGCTCCTCCGATAAGCCGGAGGCTGAATCGACTGACACGAAGGAAACCACGGCGGCAGCCGAAGAGTCGTCGCTGAAGATCTACGCGACCACCGGCTACATTGCCGACGCCGCGAAGAACATTGCTCCGGATGCCGAAGTTATCACGATGGTCGGCCCAGGCGGCGATCCGCACACCTACACGCCGTCCACCAAGGACATCGAGGCCATGCGCGATTCGGACATCGTGTTCTCCAACGGTCTGCACCTTGAAGCCCAGATGGAAGACCAGCTCGCCTCGCTTGGTGACGCCCACCTGGCCGTCGGCGAAACCCTGCCGAAGTCTGATCTCCTTCCGTGGGAAGACAACACCAACGATCCGCACGTGTGGAACAGCCCCGACCTGTGGTCGCAGGTTGTTGACGCCATGACGGACAAGATCGCAGAAGAAGATCCGGACAACGCTGACAAGTACCGCGAGAACGCTGAGAAGTACAAGGCTGACATCGACGCCACACACAAGGAAGCAAAGGAGAAGCTTGACAAGGTCAAGGAACCGCGCATCCTCATCACCGGCCACGACGCCTTCGAATACTTCGGCAAGACCTACGATCTTGACGTTCACGCCACCGACTTCATCTCCACCGAAGCCGAAATCTCGGCCACGGAGATGTCCGAGCTCGCAGACCTCATCGCCAACAACAAGGTTCCGGTGATCTTCATGGACAACACCGCGAACCCGCAGGCTATCGAATCCCTGAAGGAAGCCGTGCACTCGCGTGGCTGGGACGTGAAGGTCTCCGACGTCGAACTGTTCGCTGACACGCTCGGCGAATCGGCACCGACCGACACCTACCTTGGCGTCCTCGAGCACAACTCCTCGGCTGTCGCGAAAGAGCTGAGCTAACAATGAGCCACCCAGTCGTTTCCACTCGAGATCTGACGGTTTACTATCGTGACATCCGCGCACTCAACAATGTGAGCGTAGATATCACGAATGAAGGTATCACCGGGGTGATCGGCCCGAACGGCTCGGGCAAATCCACGTTCCTTAAAGCGCTCGTCGGCCTCGTCCCATCAACGGGCGAGATCACGACCAGCGGGGTGCTCGGCTACATGCCGCAGTCCGCGTCGGTCGACTGGGATTTCCCGGTCACCGTGTACGACGTCGTAGCGATGGGAACGTATCAGGATCTCGGCTGGTTCGCACGGCTGGGTGGTAAGCATAAGGCACGGGTTGAGGCGGCGTTGGCGGACGTGGGCATGAGCCAGTTCGCCTCCCGCCCGATCGGTGCACTGTCCGGCGGCCAGCGCCAACGGGTTTTCTTGGCCCGGGCGCTGGCCCAACAGCCGGACGTCCTCCTTTTAGACGAGCCGTTTGCCGGCGTCGACGTCGCCAGCCAGGAGGCGATCGAAAAAGTTCTCCGGCAGCTCACCGATACAACTATTGTGCTCGTCCACCATGACCTAGCCGACGTCGCCGAACTGTGTGACAACGTGGTTCTTCTTGATGATGGCGCGCTCGTTCACGCCGGCGAGTTCGACCACGAGCAGGTGGCCGCTACTTTTGGCACGCAGGTGGATACTCCGTGACAGCTATTTTTACGGATCATACATATATGGTCACGTTCGTTGGCTCGATTTTGATCGGGGCGACGGCGGGAGCGCTCGGCACGTTCGCCTACCTGCGCAAACAAAGCCTGATCTCCGACGTGATCGCACACTCGTCCTTTCCCGGCGTGCTTGGCAGTTTCCTGCTGTTCACCGCGCTCGGCCTGCCCTCGCGGAGCCTGCTAGGTTTGATGCTCGGCGCGCTCGCCACCGGCGTGTTGGCCGTATGGCTCGTAAATTTTATCGTGGCTCATTCGAAGGTTAATCGCGACGCCGCGATGGCCGTGGTGCTGTCCACCCTGTTCGGCGCGGGCTACATGATTTTGCACTACATTCAAAAAAACCCGATCCCGAACAAGGGCGGTATTGATTCCGTGTTGTTCGGTAACGTTTCTACTCTCACCCTTGGCGACGTGCGACTCAGCGCAGCGATCGCCGTCATCGTCCTCATCGTGGTGACCGTGTTCTTCCGGATTCTCGCCACCTATTCTTTTGATCAGGATTTTGCCACCGTGCTCGGTCTGCGCGGCAACAAAGTAGACGCGCTACTGTTTTCACTCATCGCGCTCGCCACCGTGGTCGGGATCAAAGCTGTTGGCCTGGTGCTCATGGTGGCGCTCGTCGTCACCCCGCCCGCTATTGCACGGCAGTGGACCCGGCGTGTACACACCATGTTCATTCTTTCTGGAGTTGTTGGCGCGATCGGGTGTGCTGTGGGCTCCTACCTGTCGATCAAATATGGCCCGCTGCCCACCGGCCCAGTGATCGTGGTTGTCCTGTTTATTGGCGTCGTGTTTTCCGTGCTCGTTTCGCCTCGGCGCCGCACGGCGATGGCGGAGGTGTAAGAATGTTTATTCTTGGTGTTTTCGCCCTGGCACTGATGACCGCCGCAGCTTGTTCCCTGCCCGGGATTTTCATGGTGTTGCGTAAAAACTCGATGTTGGTGGATGCGATCACGCATTCGATTTTCCCGGGCGTGGCGATTGGTTACCTGCTCACGCGTGACCTGCAGTCTCCGCTATTGATCGTGGGAGCTGCTTGTGCTGGTCTCGCCGTCGTCTACGGGACGCAGGCTCTGGCCCGTACCCGCATGCTTGCTGGCGACTCGTCTATCGGCCTAGTTTTCCCGGCGATGTTTGCGGTGGGCGTGCTTATCACCTCGGCCGGATTCTCCGGGATTCACTTCGACACCCACGTGGCACTCGTGGGCGATCTCAACCTTGCCGCCTTCAGCCGCCTCGAAATCGGCAGGCACGATCTTGGCCCGTCCTACTTCTATACAATGCTGGCGGTCTTCCTCATTAACCTGCTCGTTACTCGCGCGCTGTACCACCAGCTGCTGGCCTCCACGTTTGACGAAGACCATGCCCGCAGCCTGGGCATTAATACTGCCGTGCTGAGCTTCATCCTCATGACGATGGTGGCCGTGACCGCCACCGCGGCCTTCAACGCCGTTGGTGCGATCCTCGTGATCGCAGTGATGATCACCCCAGCGGCCACAGCCAAGGTGATCTCAAAGACGATGCGGCAAATGTTCGCGTGGACGATGGTCTTCGCACTCTTCGGTGCGGGCGCAGGATTCTGGATCGCCTACCACTTGGACACGGGTGCATCGGCTGCGATGGCGGTGGTCTACGGCGTGCAGTTCTTTATCGTGCTGGTCGTTGACGCGTTGCGTACACACTCGCGCAAGCCCCAGCTCGCCACCGAAGCGGCGCAGCGCGTCGCGTAGGAGCGCGGGCTGACAGGCCGCTGTTTTCGTACCTCCCCGAGGCTCATTCGGCGTCGTTATCGCTGCGGTTCGCCGCGCTTAAAATTGAGCCTGTGAATCACGCTGTTACTACGAAAGCACCTGTTAGCACTGCCCCGCGCCGACGCCGTCGCCCCGGCGCACGTACGTTCGTCCGCTGGCTACCGCGCGTCTTTTATGTGCTGGCTGCGATCAGTTTCCTGCTCGGCTTTATTAACACCGATAGTCTGATCGGAAACATTGCGCTCACGATTTACGTGTGGCTGCTGCCGTTACCGTTCGTGGGCTACGTGAGTGCGAGTATTTATTTGATCCTCGGCTGGGCTCTCGCACGCCGCAAGCGCGCCGCATGGCTATTCTTGGTCATCACGGGTGTGCTCATGGAAATCATTGTGGCGTTGGCGCTCGTGGGCACGCTTGCCGAGCCTACCGTGAACGGCACGGTTCTTGCTTCCCTCGTGTCGAACATGGTTGTAGTGGGCGCCCTACTTGTGGCGCTCGTGGTCTACCGCGCTGAGTATCAGGTGAAGGTGCGCCCAGGAAATTTCGTGCGCGCGCTTCTCGTGCTCGCCGGCGGGTTCGCGGTCAGCCTCGCACTCGGCGGAATTTTACACAGGCTGGTTTTCCACACTCCCGAGCGCTACGGGAACGTTATCCGCGAGTTCATCGTGTCAGGCCGCCCGCTGTTGGGCAACCACTGGCTATGGTCGGTCATCTCGTTTATGCTCGCCCTGTCCGTCATCGGCGCAGTCGCAACGCTCATGATGAGCCAGCGGAAACAGGCGCTCATGACCCTCGACGAGGAGCGCGAGGTCCGCCGCCTGCTCGCCTGCTGCAGCACGGATTCGCTCGCCTACTTTTCCACCCGGCGCGACAAGTCAGTGTTCTTCTCCGATGACTGCGCGATCACCTACCGCGTCGTGGCCGGCGTCTGCCTCGCATCGGGCGATCCGATCGGTCACGAAAAGCACTGGCCGAAAGCCATTTCGGAGTTCATCGAGATGGCGCACTCCTACGGGTGGAGCCCCGCCGTCATCTCGGCGTCGAAGGCCGCCGCGAGCGCATACCAAGCCGCCGGGCTTAAGGTTCTCACGCTCGGTGACGAGGCGGTGTTGCATTCGCAGACGTTCCGCCGCAATGAGCATCACGACGTCGAACGCGCAGTTCGCCGCTTGGAGCGGCTCGGTTACACCCTACATATTCGCCGGCACGGCTCGATACCGCAGGCCGAGCTGGACCGCCTGAGCGAGCTTGCCGACGAGTGGTTGCACGACGCCGACGAGCGCGGCTTTTCGATGGCGCTCGGACGGCTGGGCGATCCGGCAGATACTGAGTGCATTATGGTGGAGGCCCGCTTCCCAGACGATCACGAGTTGGCTGGGCGCACGGCCGGGCTACTGTCGTTTGTGCCGTGGGGTGCAACCGGCGCGTCGCTCGACGTCATGCGCCGCCACCCCGATGCCGCACCCGGCGTCACCGAGTTTATGGTGGTCGGGCTGCTGGAGAAGGGTTCCGACGTCGGGGTGTCCTCGCTGTCGTTGAACTTCGCGGTGTTGCGTGAAGCGTTTGCGAAGGGCGCGGAGATCGGCGCTGGTCCGCTCAAGCGCGCATACCGCAAGATCCTGCTTTTCCTGTCGCGTTGGTGGCAGCTGGAATCGCTCTACCAGTCAAATGATAAGTACGGCCCGGATTGGGTACCGCGTTACGTGTGTTTCGAATCGGCGCGCACGTTCGCCCCGACGATGTTCGCCATGGGCGCCGCCGAAGGCTTCGTGAACGCCCCGTTCGGCCTGTTTGATGTTCACCAGGCATCGCTTACCGACGACGAGGCCGCCTACGTGCTCGAAGAAGCCACGGTCAAGCCTGCGGAGGCCGACCCGGTGGCTAGGCCCGAGATGGTTGAGCAGCGCCTGGCCAAGCGTCTCCGGTTGCTCGAGACCGGTATCGAACCTTATCCCGTGGGCGAGCCGGTCACCGATACGTGTGCGGATACTGACGGTGCGGCGACGATCGCCGGGCGGGTCATGCGTCTGCGCGACCACGGCGGGGTCGTTTTCGCGGACATCCGCGACCACAGCGGTGATCTGCAGGTTATTTTTGAGCGGGGCGACGCCGGTGCCGCGGTGCTCGATAGTTTCGCTGCGACCGTGTCGATTGGTGACATGGTGAAAGTCAGCGGGCAGATTGGCGCTTCGCGAAATGGGACTCGCTCGCTTCTGGCCTCGCGCTGGCAGCTGGTTGCGGCGTCGCTCCACCCACTGCCGAACAAGATCGGCGGGCTGAAGGATCCGGAGACTCGCGTGCGCCAACGCTACCTCGACCTCATCGTTAATCCTGGCCAGCGCGACCAGCTGCGCGCCCGCTCGAACGCGATCCAAGCCGTTCGTGAAACGCTGCTCGGCCGTAACTACCTCGAAGTTGAAACGCCGATCTTGCAGCCCGTTCACGGCGGGGCGAACGCGCGCCCGTTTACCACGTTCATCAACGCCTACCAGATGAACCTCTACCTGCGGATCGCGCCGGAGCTCTATTTGAAGCGGCTCATGGTGGGCGGGATGGACCGCGTGTTTGAGATCGGGCGGAACTTCCGCAACGAGGGCGCCGACGCCACGCACAACCCCGAGTTCACGATGCTCGAGGCCTATCAGGCTCACGCCGACTACAACGTCATGCGTGAAGTGGCCCAGTCACTCGTGCGCGAGGCCGCGCTGGCGGCGAACGGGACGTCGGTCGTGCGCGGAACGGTGGACGGCGTCGTACACGAAGTGGACCTGGCCAGCGAGTGGGAGGTCATCTCCGTCACGGACGCAATCAGCCGAGCGACCGGCGAACACATCGATGCCGACACTCCGCTTGCCGCTCTGCACGCCCTCGCCGACCAGCTCAAGATCGCTTACGATCCGCGGTGGAACTGGGGCACGCTCGTCACCGAACTATACGAGCACCTCGTGGAGGGAACCACGGTGGCCCCCACGTTCTACACCGACTTCCCAGCCGACACCTCGCCGCTGACCCGCCCACACCGCACCGAACCTCGGTTCGCCGAACGCTGGGACCTCGTGGGATTCGGCATGGAACTTGGCACAGCCTATTCCGAGCTGACCGACCCGGTCATCCAGCGCGAGCGCCTGACCGCCCAGTCCCTGGCCGCGGCCGGGGGCGACCCGGAGGCCATGGAACTCGACGAAGCCTTCCTGCTCGCCCTCGAACACGGCATGCCACCGGCCGGCGGGCTCGGCATGGGGCTGGACCGGCTGGTCATGTGGCTGACCGACACCTCCATCCGGGAAACCCTCGCATTCCCGCTGGTTCGCCCGCGGTAAACTCTATGGCCATGAAGAAGAATGGCACGCCCGTGCGCGTGCAGATCACGCCGGGCAAGATCGCGTTCGCGGTGCTCATCGCCGTGCTCTACAACTCGTGGGTGTGGTGGACCGCGACAGGCTCCCACTCCCCGTTCATCGGCTACCTGTCCGAGCTTGCGGCGAAGGATCAACCGGCGTCGTGGTTCTTCCGCAGCGCCGACTGCCTAGCGGCGATCACCGTCGGCGTGCTGGCAATCGTGGGAGCGCGCCGCTGGCGGGGCTGGCTGGGTGCAGCGGCTGGTTATTTGTCCGCAGCGTTAGGTGCCTTCGCCGTGTTCACGGTGGTCGACGCCGTGTTTCCGATGCCCTGTGCGACGACGTTCGACGCGGCCTGCAAAGCACGCGAGGCAGAAAACTTCTTCGCACCCGAGTTCTTCATGCACACCGCGGCCTCGACGCTCGTGGGCACGGCCATCATGGTGTCGGTTGCCGTCGTGTGGTGGGTACACAGGTCTCGTGGCGTACTAGCAGTGGGGCTGCTCATTGGAGGCGCCATGCTGGCCACGATCGCGATCGCCTTTACGGTTGGCCGCGGGCACGGCATCTGGCAAGCAATACAAGTTCTTGCCACGACGGGCTGGTTTGCCTACCTAATCTTCCACCTCGACGCAGATTCCAGCCTTGACGCCCGTTTCCACCCAGGCGCTCGGCGGGTGGAGGCACCATGATGCGTGGGCAGGCGAGTACCGCAGCGGGGTTTCCGATCCGGATCTATCGCGGAGGCGACGACGCCGACCTACCGCCGGCGGTGTTCGTCAATGGTTGTGCGCTCACGTCTGAGCTATGGGAGCCCGTCATCGAGCGCCTGGCTGGTCGCCAGTGGCTGGCCTTCGACCGGCCCGGATTGACCACTCCCCTGGGATCTAACGCGAACGTTCGGGGGCTACGTGCCCTTAATACGCACGTGAAAATACTTGAAGAACTGGCCGCCAGCTTTGACCGTCCTGTGGTACTCGTTGTCCATTCGATGGGGGCCATTCACGCCGAGGCGCTCGCGCGCACCCGGCCCGAAGTGGTGGCGGGCATCGTGCTCGTCGACCCGTCCGTAGAGCCGAACGTACGGCGAGCGCTACCGGCAGGCCTAGCCGCCTGGGTGGGCCAGCTCAAGCATCGCGCGAAACTATCCGCATTGGGCGGGCGAATAATCCGCGGCGGATCCACCCTGGCAACCCGCCTATCTCGTGAGCAACTGCCACAGAATGCACACCCGGTCTCAGTGCGCGGGAGTGCCCTCGAGTGGCTGCATTTTCGCCCGCACGCCAACGCCGCCGTCGAACTTCGCGCCCGCCACGGGCTACCCAAGATACCCGTTCGCGCGCTGCTCGCTCCCCCGCGGCTCGACGGCTTAACCGAGATCTGGGTCGGCGCCGCGTCCTACGATGCGCAGCTCTACGACGACGCCCGGCACCTGCTCATGCTCGACTACCCGGATGCGGTCGCCCGCGCTATTGCAACGCTTTAGCAGCTCAGTTTCCTGTTAGCTGCCATCTACGCGATTCCGTCAGCGCCTGCGTGAAGTCGGCGAACTCGCCAGGCTCGTTCGCCAGTTGCTCGGGCGTGCCACGCTGGGCGATCCGCGCGCCCTCCGGCGTCGGCTCCAAGAAAATCACCTGCGCGGCCTCCTTGATCGTGGACAGCCGGTGTGCCACCACGATCACCGTCCGCCCCTCAGCCAGTTCGGAGACCACCTGCGCGATGGCCGACTCGTTTTCGCCGTCGAGCGACGAAGTGATCTCATCGAGCAGGAGGATCGGCGCATCTTTAAGGAACGCGCGGGCGATGGCCACCCGCTGGCGTTCGCCACCCGACAGGCTCTTGCCCGCAGGACCCACTTGGGTGTCCCAGCCGTCGGGCAGCGCGTCGATGACCAGATTGAGCCGGGCCCGTTTGGCCGCAACCTCGAGCTCGGCGTCGGTAGCATCGGGCTTGGCGATCCGTAGATTCTCCCGGATCGACCCGTTAAACAGGTAAACGTCTTGGAACACCATCGCAACACGCTCCATGATGTTGACCGAACCGATGTCGCGCACGTCTTTTCCGCCGATCGTGACCTTCCCGCTATCGACATCCCAGAAGCGGGCTGCAAGGCGCAGCACCGTTGACTTGCCCGAACCAGACGGGCCGACCAACGCCGTCACGGAACCCTGGGGTGCCACGAACGAGATGTCGTTAAGGACTGGCGCCCCGTCGTCGTAGGCAAAACTCACTCCGCTAAATTCGATCTCGCTGGATTCAGGCTCTTGTGCCTGTTCGGGGGCGGGTTCGGGAAGCGGTTCGGCGTCGAGAATCTCGATAATCGCGCGCATTGCCACTTCGGTTCGGTTCGCTTCCGTTTGGAACATGGCCACCTGGGTGAGCGGCAGCAGGGTGCGGGCGACGACGGCGACAACGACGAGGAACGCCACCGGATCGAGCTGCCCGCCAGACACGAGCGCCCAGCCGACCGCGACCGCGATAGCAAACGTCAGGATGACCACCCAGTTAAATCCCTGTGCCGGCCGGCCCGACGCCCGCAAACCCGCGAGCGTGGCATCCGAATCTTTGCGAAGGGCGTCTTGCAATGGTTGCCAGTCCGCTCCCACTCCAGTCGCCCGCAACACGGGCTGGAGCCGTGCGAACTCGATCATTCGCCCTGCGGCCTGTTCCGCCGTCGCGTCCGAACGCTCGTTAGCCCGGGTGATCGACCCAGACATGGAACGCCAGATCAGCGCCAACGGGATCGCAGCCAAAGCCATGATGAGCGCAAGCCGCCAGTCGATAAATGCAGTTGCGATCACCATGACGGACGGGACGATGATCGCGTTCAAAATGTTAGGAATCACGAGTGAGGCCAGGTGCGAAAGCACGGAAACGTGCCGCGACAGCGCGTTCGCCACCGCCGCCTCCCGCTTCGCGGTGAACCAGCCCAGCGGAAGCCGCAGCACGTGGTCGGCCACCCGGTCGATCATCGTGTCGCACACCTCGTATACGGATATCCGGTACGAACGGATCATCGCATACATATCAACGACGGCGGCGGCCACGCCCGAGATCGTGATCGCGATCAGCCAGGAGGTCGTTGACTCCGACCGGGAAAATAGTGCTTGTAGAAACGGGATCATGAGGGCGAGCGTCACGCCCTGGAGCACCGCCGATAGCGAGAACCACACCACCGTGGCCCGCAGCTCGGCTGCGTTAATCACCCGCGTCATTAAATTCCACATTTATGCCTCCCCGCCTTGTTCGCCGACTGCTGCAAGTTGCTGGGCGTCCCACATCTTCGTGTAGGTTCCGCCCGCGGCCAGCAAGTCCTCGTGTCTGCCGCGCTCGGTGATTCGGCCGGAATCGACCACGAGGATCTGATCGGCGTCTTGGATCGTCCACAGGCGGTGGGCGATCATGATGACCGTCTTGCCGCGCGCCAAGCTGTTGAGCGCCCGGTGGATTTCCCGTTCCGACTGCGGGTCAGCCTGCGCTGTGGCTTCGTCCAGAATCAGGATTGGGCAGTCTTGCAAATACGCGCGGGCCAGCGTGATCCGCTGGCGCTCGCCGCCCGAGAGCAGGCCGCCCTCCTCCCCGAGGATCGTGTCGTAGCCGTTGGGTAGCTGGCAGATCCGATCGTGGATGAACGCTGCTTTCGCTGCCTGCTCGATCTGTTCCCGCGTAGCTGTTGGGTCGGCCATCGCGATGTTATCCGCTACCGAATCGTTGGTGAGCGCCACGTCTTGCAACACGACGGCCACCTGCGAGAGCAACCACGAGGAATGAGCCTCCCGCACGTCGACTCCCGAGACGCGGACGGTCCCCTGGTCGACGTCGTAGAAACGGGCGATGAGACGTGCGATCGTCGTCTTCCCACCACCGGATGGGCCGACCAGTGCGGTCACTGTACCAGGCTCGACGGTGAACGAGACGTCGTCGACCACCGGCGTTCCTTCCTTGTAAGAAAACGTGACGTCTTCGAATTCGACCTTGCCAGGTTCTGGGCCTGTGCCGTCCGTCTTGTTGCCTTCCGGCATGTCGTCTTCGGTAAGCAGATTGATCGTGTTCTGTGCGGCCATCTGTGCGGCATACAGGTGCTGCGTCATCCCGATAAAAGTTGAAAAGCCGGCCGGGATTCCCGGCGTGATGAGGAAGAACGGCAGCGTGTCGGACAGCGGCATCCAGCCTTGGGAAACGAACCAGGCCGCGGCTAACGCCGTCGTCACAAAAATCGTGGACGGACGCCACAGCGCACCAAGCACGCTTGTCACCTTTCCTGAACCACTTGCCCACTCGTAAGAAATGTCCGAGTACGTCTGCCGTGCTGTGGCGACGTTCGTGCGCGTGATGTCGGTGGCTTGGAAATTCTTGATCTCTTTAATACCCTCGAGCATCTCTACGGTGGCAGATGACAGGTTTGTTTCCGCCGCGCCGAAGCGCTCAGTGAGATCGCCGTAGCCGCGCATCTGAGCGCCGACCACCACAGTGAGCACAATCCACACGCCAAGCAGCAGGCTCATGAGCCGCCAGTCCACAAAGAACAAGTATCCGGCGCCGACCAATATGGACACGACCGCGTTCGTGAAGTCCCCAGGCAGGTGGGCGACGATTTCGTGGATGGCGCCCGTGTCATCACACACCATTTTGCGAATTCGCCCATGCGGCAACTGCGAGACCTTACCAAGTGGCATCGAATCGATTTTCGCGACGACATCCGTGCGCAGCCGATAGCGCAGCTTCGCCTCCGCCACATGTGTGACGCCGAGTCCGCCAAGATACAGGATTTGCCCAAGGCCGAGCGCTACGATCGCAATCACCACCCACACCCACGGATCAGTAATACCTGCAATCGGTTGCCCGTCTGCAAAATAGATGACCGCCAGCTGTTGGAAAGCCACGAAAGGAATCAGCGTGGCTATTGCACCTAGGGCAGTCATGATTGCGGAGAGAATCATCGCCGGATGTGCCGGGCGAGTGAGGTCATTAACCGTCATATCAGTATCGCTTTCTAGCGCTCCGGCCAGTGAAAAATCCGGGCGCACTACTTAGGTTAGCCTTACCTAATGCTGCGCGCGGAAAATGAGAGCAGGCTAACGCTCTATGTCTGCGTATTGCGGGTGTTTTGCGGTGGATTGGATGCCGGCCGGGCCGGTGCGCAACGAAACGGGAGCTAATGATTGAGGATTACAGATTTGCTGCACATATACGCAAGGTTTCGCAAAATCTCAAGAGTTAGCTCTGCCGCGCGCTGAACCCGAGACCCATAACCTGCCAAACACTTGTGTTTTGTCCATTAAGTCTAAAGGGCTAATGGACAAAAGGGACGCCACCCCGCTGGTTGTAACCACCGACGGCCAACGCGGAGCACTAGCAGCTATCAAACACTGCTGGCCAACTAGCCGTATCCAACGCCGTCTAATCCTCAAGGGATTCCACTACAGAATCAGCTCTAACAGTGGAAGGGGAATGGGGTTTGAGCGTGTGGTGGATTTCCATGCCTAGAGCTACAGCATACTCACGCAGGGTGCGCACACGTGGGTTAATCGATCCGCTTTCGAGCCTGGACAGGTATCCCTGGTCAGTCTCCATGAGGCGGGCAAGATCAGACTGAGAGACGCCGAGGCGCTTGCGCTGTGCGACGAGCTCGCGCAGCAGCTTGTCGTCGCGGTCTATCTGTTCGCGAAAAAGTGTGAAGAGCTGCTCATCCGTGAGCTGCTCTGCGGGAGTCTGTGTCATCGGAGTTCTCTCCCCTTCTGATGGTCTCGATGTCAGTATTCCACACCCGCAACCATATTAATGTCAAATTTGACATATTTAACTAAAGAATTTCACCTTACGACCATCACACAAGCGAATGAACGCATTTTGATCTTCTGTCTTTGCGATGTCGACGTCTTTAACTAGCCCGCCGAGCGAAACAAGTAGCGTAGTTGCCACTGGCTCAACATAGTAGATGCGAACTCGACACCTGCGCCTCGCCAAATAGAACGGTTCAGGCACGCGCAAGAACATGACGTCTGGATTCAGTGCGGTACGCCCTGAATCTTTAGGTCCAGAAGGGACGATGCTGTCAGGAAACTCTTGACTGAGCTCACCGCAGCTAGCGCGTTCAAGGAGCCGGTCAACCTCAGCTAACATGCCGACGACTTTGAATCGCTGGGCGCCGATGTCCTCTGCTTGAGAGTAAAGATCTTCGCGGATCCAACACGCCATATCGCGCCAACCTCGAGGCGGCAGAATACGTCCGTCGAACTGCTCTCCTGGATGGCGCCATTCGTAGGGTGCACCGTCAGCCGTGGCAACGCGCAGTTCGTCGTCCGAGTGAGAAACCTTCATGCGCGATCACTACCCCTGCGATGTTCGTTTGCCGCACTCTTGGCCTGATTGGTTTCCAACAAACGGCGCTCCACATTCGCTCGAGTGCAGGAGCGGTGCAATGTCATCTACTACGGATTGGCCTTCGGACTCGGCATGCTTTACTTCGCGCTCCGCCTCTACGATAAGTTGAGAGACGCTCACACCAATGACATCGGCTATCATGTACAGCTCGCCGAGACTTGCTGGAGGAGTCGCACCGCGAAGAATGGTAGAGACGCGGTTTTGGGACATGCCGACGCGCTTGCCGATCTGGGTATGAGTAACACCCGATGCAGTAACCGCTTCCTTTAGCAGCTCCCGCATCGCGTTATCGATTGGCTCCAGTTCCTTCTTTTTCCGCGCCATGGAATCATCGTAAACCCATTTCGGCAGCCATGCAATCCATTTAGGTTTGAAAGCCGCGGGCCGGTAGCCCACTTGAATTAGGGTGCTTCCCGAACTTCGGAAAGCACCCTAATACAAGTGGGCGATGCATATATGGAAAAGCAACCCAGCTGCGATTCCGTCGGTTGAGGGTATGGACGTGCCCGACTGGTTGACTGATAGGACGATGGACAAGGTCATAAACTACGTTTATCTGAACACGCATACTAGTAGAGTTAAAGTGCCGATGACGAAGGATTGGAGAACGGATGGTTCAGGGTATAGGCTCCCAACCGCTGTTGGAACGTTATCGTGTTGAGATCCTTCCCAAGCTAGGTGGTACTTATCGAGACTCTATTGAGGGTGATCAGCTTGCGGGCGAAGTGTCTTGGGAACTTGATGGCTTTCTTCAGTTTGCTTTGCTTGACGGTGTCGAAATACCGAAGGAGCTTCTTGATATTACCGAGGATGAGGTTCGTGGTGGTTGGGATCCGGAGTTGACCGAGCGGACGCTTGGCTGGATCGCCAAACACCGAGAGAAAAACACCGGCGCCTAGCCGATCGCACTACTGGTTTTCACCCCACCGAACGGTGGGGTTTTGTTTTCCCATCCTGCACGCGGTGGATTTTTGTATGCCCGCACGGAAAGAAAGAAGGTTGACCATGGACGAACCCGGTTTTTCGGCCGTGAAGAATTTGAAGCGATGATGATCATAGATATAGCAGAAAACGTCTTCCTTTACAGGAAGTAATGTGTTATGTTCTAGCAGAGGGGGAAACGAGGCCAGTTCGCCAACTTTTTAGGACAGGTGCTCGCCCCCTCTCACATGCGTTCTGAACTTACTTACCCCACGTTCAATTTTCTATCCGCAATGAGAGGGTTAGCCCGTGTCAGAATCGCAGCCCAAGGTTCCCAGCCTCGTCGATCACGATGTCACTGTCAGTGAGCTCGACCCAGTCTTGGTCTGGCCGATCGAGGAACCGCAAATAGAATCGGCCATCCTCAGTTTCCAGTTGGGTAAGGCCCGCCGCGAAGCGAGCCATCGCCTCATGCTTCGCCATAGCACTAACAAGCTCCTGGACAGTTTGAGCCTGCTCGACGACATGCCCGTACAGTGTAGCGCCGCGGTGAGCAACGAAACGGGAGCTAATGATTGAGGATCCCCGGTTTGCTGCACATATACACAAGGTTTCGGAAAATCTCAAAAGTTAGCTCTGCCGCGCGCTGAACCCGAGACCCATAACCTGCCAAACACTTGTGTTTTGTCCATTAAGTCTAAAAGCGTGTGCCCCGCACTTATCACTGCGCGTGGCACACGCTTGCTTTGTCGGCTAAGCGCCGGTAGTTTCTAGTTCTTGTTGCGATTGGCCATGCCGGCAAGCACCATGACGATAATCGCACCGATGACAGCGAGCACGATGGTGCTGAGCGACCATGGATCGTTCATGACACCTTCGATTCCCTTGCCGCCGATGAGGCCCCCGATGAATCCGCCGACGACAGCGCCGATGACGCCGAGGACAGCGGTGTGCAGAAAGCTCATAGGCTGACTACCAGGCATGATAGCTCGGGCAATAAGGCCAACGATTGCACCGATGATGATCCAGGAAATAATGGCCCAGAGAAGTCCCATGTGAATCTCTCCTAATGTTGTAGCGCCGCTCTTTTCGCGCCACGAACCCGAGTCTACCCTTTCAACCTTAAAAATAGGGATCCTGTTCCACCCGCGGCCGTCCGCACCTTGTCGCTGCAGTAGCGCAAACGCGCAGGATGGCAGGCAGTTGCGACATTACTAAAGTGGCGCTGTCGAGTAGATTTTGGGTTGATTAAGGGCCAGGCCTAGGTCTCTAACCGTGGGCTGCCGGGGTGATACTGTGGGCACCTCCCGGCTGTCGGAAAGTGCCCTTATCCAAGTGGGAGATGCAAACATGGAAAAGCAACCCACCTACGCACGATTATGGCAGACTGTGCACGCACAAACAAACGAAAACCCCGCTAACTCAACGAGTCAGCGGGGCGCCTAGTGGAGATGGGGAGAATTGAACTCCCGTCCGACGATGCAAAACCCAAGACTTCTCCGGGTGCAGTCTGCTGCACGTTGTTTTCAGCTCCAGCACTCACGCAGACGAGTTGCTGACAAACATAGTTACCTAAAGTCGATCACATCCCGGTAACCCGAATGTGATCCAGTGGCTTTCAAAAACGACGCCACGAATCTAGCGTGAAAGCGACGCTAGTGTGACGGACTTCTTTAAGTGCGCTCGCGCTTAGGCAGCGAGGGCGAAGTCAGACTTCTGCTTGTTGGCAGTTATAGTTTGCAAAGATCGTTTAAGAGATGACTTTGCATCCTCTACCCGCTTCCCTTCGGCAGTCATCGCCGTCGAAACCGATCATCCCCATATTTTGTTGTGAAACAACGTCGCCATGAAGGCGTGTTCACACTATACAACGACGCCGTGCCCACGTCTATTCCCGCCGGTTCACCTCACATTCTGCCCCGCGCCGTTATAAAGCCAACTGCCCCGCGGCTGGTAGGTTATCCGCATGACGACGATACTTCAGCCCATCCCTGCTCAGCCCGGCGATAAGGTCGCGATCCTCTCACCTGCATGGGCAGCCCCCGGTTTCTTCCCCCAGCTACACGAGCAGGCGATGGAGCGCGTGGAACGCCACCTCGGTATCACCATCGTCGAATATCCGACCACACGCAAGCTTTCAGCTTCCCCCGAAGAACGTGCCGCGGACGTCAACGCCGCCTTCGCCGACCCCACGATCCGCGCGATCTTCACAACTATCGGCGGCGACGACCAAATCCGGCTCACCCCGCATCTCGATCCACGTCTCCCCCAAGCCGATCCGAAGCCGTTCTTCGGCTTTTCTGACAACACGAACATTCTCAACTGGCTGTGGCGCAACGGGGTGGGCGCCTATCACGGCGGGTCCACCCAGATTCATTTCGGCCCCGGCACGCGAGTGGACGCCGAACACCTGCTCACGTTGCGCGCAGCTCTGTTCGGCGGCGGCGACACGATACTTCCAGCCACCTCGGATTCGGAGGATTTCAGTTTCGACTGGTCTGATCCGCGCTCGCTTACCGACGACGTCGAACGCGGCCCGGCTTTCCCCGTCGAGTTCCTGGGCAGTGACCAGGTCGTTCGCGGGCACACGTGGGGCGGGTGCCTCGAAGTGATCGACCAGCTAGCGTTAGCCGGCCGGCTTCCCACCGTCGACGACCTCGACGGAGCAATCCTCATCTTCGAAACCTCGGAGCTACTGCCACCACCCGACTACGTGGGCCGGTGGATCCGCGCACTTGGTGAACGCGGATACCTAGATGTGGCAAACGGCCTCATGTTCGCTCGCCCGATCGTGCAAGACCGTGACGCGCCGGCCCCAGATCACGTGTTGGCGGCGCGTCACGACGCTTACACCGAATACCTTCTGGCGAACATCTCCAGGTACCGCACCGATCTGCTCGTGGTGCTAAACGCGCCCTTCGGACACACGCGCCCCCAGCTAGTGCTCCCCTACGGCGGTGAGATCACGCTAGACCCGATCAACGCCGAGATTATCGCTCACTATCCACAGGCTTAGGAATTCAGTACTACCAAGCATCACCTTGGATTAGGAAGCTTCCTTCCACTGAAACTCAATCGTGTACTCAGCCACGTTGGTGCCTTGAATGGTTCCCAAAACCTGGCTTTGAAGAAGCAATTCCGCTTGAGTCTTCGCGCGTTCTAGCAGCCCTCCGTCAATTGCTTCCTTGCGGTGACGATCGGTTACTTCAGTGAGAAAGGTCGTCACATCATTGACGGAGATTTGGTTGATTGGATTGAAAGACTGGTCGTATTGTTCAACGGAGTTCGGGTCGATCTTGGCGTCGAGCACGTGCGGTTCCTCGGCGATGACCGTGATTGTTGAATTTGCGTGATTAACCTGGACGTCAATATTTTCAAAGTTGATGCCTGCGGATACTTCGCCGCGATAGGTGATGAGGAATGATTTGCCGGTGAGGGGCACTCCCCAACCGAAAACATTGAGCCCCTTATCAGAGTACTGGCCGACTCCGGAAAATGAATATTCTTGCGTTGCCAGCTCGGCAACGTCTTCGAAAGAGTTGAGAATCGTCGTTGAATTAATCTCGGGATCAGAGTTACCTCGTAAGGCCAATGCCCCAGCGGCGATTAACCCCCCCCGACAATGGCTATGATGGCAACAAGCGTGCCACGACGAAGACTACGGATCCTTTTGCGCAAGCTGCGCGACTTAGTTTCTTCACTCATAGTGAATAAATTACACGTGCTCGATCACGTTCGCAATCGAATTGTGAACGAAGTCCGGCCGGTACGGATACAGCGAAATGTCTTCCTTCTTCGTGGAACCGGTGAGCACGAGGTGCGTGGTCAAACCAGTCTCCACACCAGCCTGAATGTCCGTATCCATGCGGTCGCCCACAATCGCCGTGTGCTCTGAGTGCGCGTTGATCTTGTTCAGGCCGTTGCGCAGCATGATCGGATTCGGCTTGCCCACAAAGAACGGCCGCTTGCCCGTGGCCGTCTCGATCATCGCAGCCACCGCACCGGTAGCCGGAATGTCACCCTCGGCGGAGGGCCCCGTGGCGTCCGGGTTAGTCGCGATAAACCGCGCACCGCTCTGGATCAGCCTAATCGCCTTCGTGATCGACTCGAAAGAGTACGTGCGCGTCTCGCCGAGCACCACAAACTCTGGCGAATCGGCCGTCATAATAAAGCCTTCTTCGTACAGCGCCGTGGTCAGCCCAGCTTCGCCGACGACGTAGGCCCGCTTGTTGTCTGTTTGGTTCGCCAAGAACCGTGCGGTAGCCAGCGCGGACGTCCAAATACGCTCCGGCGGAACCTCGAGCCCCGACGTCGCCAACCTCGCTGACAGATCACGCGTGGTGAAAATCGAATTGTTCGTCAAGATCAGGTGCGGCAGACCCTTTTCCTCGAGTTTGCCGAGGAACTCCTTCGCTCCGTCGAGAGCAATGCCCTCGTGAACCAGCACGCCGTCCATGTCAATCAGCCAAGCTTTACTCATGGTTCCATCAAACCACACCTTGGCTGCCAGCGCGCGAAATTAACACGTTAGCGTTGCCGCCGGCGAGCTTCAGCCATGGCACGCTCAGCTTCACGCATGTCCTGCTTACGCCGAAGGGTTTCGCGCTTGTCCCACTCCTGCTTGCCGCGCGCCAGCCCAATCTCCACCTTGGCCCTGCCGCGAATAAAGTACAGCTCAAGCGGCACAATCGTGTAGCCCTTTTCCTTCGACCGCTGGGCGAGCTCGGCAAGCTCGTCGCGATGCAGCAGCAGCTTGCGCTTCTGTGTGGGCGCGTGATTCGTCCACCCGCCTGTGGAATAGACCGGGATATTAGCCCCAATCAGCCAGCCTTCGCCACGCCGGTCAATCTCGATCCACGCCTCATTGAGCGACGCACGCCCGGCCCGCAAGGCCTTCACCTCGGTACCAGCCAACACGAGGCCAGCCTCATAGGTTTTCTCAATAAAGTAATCGTGGCGCGCCTTCTTGTTACGCGCGATCACCTGTTTCGCATCGGCAGCCTGCTTCGCTTTTTGAGTAGCAGTCAGCTTCCCGGCGTCTTTCTTCCACGCTTTAGGCATGTGACACTCCTCCTAACAGCACTGCTCCCCTAGCGGCATCGCCCGAACAGGTAAGTGTACGCCTAATTTCGGCTTAGCTCCAGCGCCGCGTGAACGAACTCAGGCTCATCGGATCGATTACCCGGCCGTCTTGCCAGACTTCAAAATGCACGTGGCAGGCCGTCACCATGCCGGTTTCACCCGTCCAGCCAATCACGTCACCTTGCGACACGCGCTGCCCCGTCGACACGTTGAATGCCTGCAGATGGTTGGTCACAGTCACCCACGAGCTTCCGTTCACCACGCCATGATTAATGAAAATCTGGTTGCCATGCGTACCGTTACCAGCAGCTGGGACGACGGCGGACACGACGCCGTCCGCAGGCGCAGTCTGTGCTTCACCACAGCGGGACCGCAGGTCGACGCCGTTATGCATCCACACCCCACCAAACGGATAGTGGCGCATACCAAACGGAGAGGTCACGTATACCGGTGCGGGCACCGGGGGCTTGATCCAGCTACCTCCCGACTGACGAGGAGCCGCCGGAGCCGGCGCTGGCGCAGCTGGCCGGTTTCGCTGCCGCGCAGCCGCTTCCCGAGCCGCCTGTTCCGCAGCTCGCCGTTCCTCTTCTTTCCGGCGATTTTCTTCATCGATCGCAGCGATCCTTTGCTGCGTGAGATCACGGGCTTCCTCCAGCCCGGTAATAGAGCTCTGGTAGTCCGACTTCTTCGCTTCCAGATCATCAGATTGCTGTGCCAACTGCTGTTCAAGCGCTACCAGTTCGTTACGCTTTTCGTCGGCCAGCGCCCGTTTTTCTTCTTGGACCTCAACGAGCTCGTCGGATTCCTTCTTGAGCTGTTCGATTTGTTCTTCGACGGCGTTCTGGCGTGCCTCCCGGTTACGGGACTGGGCGGCCTGCTGTTCGAAATGAGTAAGCGACATTGTCTGCGAACGCGCGATGGCCGACTGGGCACGATAAGCGTTGGCGAAGTCTTCCGCCGACGCCGATCCCACAATAATCTCGAGATCAGAGGGCATCAAGTCGCCCCGATACGTGGCACGCGCATATTCACCAAGCGATTTACGGGTGGCCTGCGCGTTGCCCTCGGATTCTTTGATGTCGGCAACGATCCCCTCAAGTTCCCCTTGTGCTGCTGCCAGTAGCGCGGCATTAGCTTCAGCTTCCCGGATCGCTGCCGCCAAATCATTTTCAGCGGCTAACAGTTCGGCTTCGGCGCCGGGAATTTTCCCGCGAGTCTGCTCAAGCTCCAGGTAAGCGCTCTGCAAATTCAGGTCGATGCCCTCGAGTTCGGACTGGAGCCGTTCGATCTCCTGGTTCTGCTCTTCTTGCTTGTCGACGAGGTCGGAACGTTCGTCAGCAACCGCAGGCCACGCAATCGCAACACCCGAGGCCGCAATACTCACAGCGGCGATCGCCCCGATCAATCTACGCATCACAGTCCCCCCACTAAACCTTCGTGTACCGGCGCAACGCCAGATAGGACGCGAGCCCGGCAACGAGCACCGCGCCGCCAATCAGCCACGGGGCAAGCAGAAGCACGTCTTGGCTCGTGATAATCCGCAGCCACGAGCTGGCAAACCAGTCTTGAATAAAGTATTCGACCACCGCCCACAAAGATGCCACAGCAAGGATCGCGCCAACGAGCGCGGCGATCACGCCTTCCAAAATAAACGGAGCCTGGATAAAGCCATTTGACGCGCCCACGAAACGCATGATCTCCGTTTCGTTCCGCCGGAACATCGCCGACAGTCTGATCGTTGCGGGGATCAGTAGCAGGGCCGTCACAATCATCACGCCGGCGAGCGCGCCTGCGATGAGCGTAAACCGGTTAAGCATATTGAATAGGGGCACGAGCTGTTCTCGCTGATCAACGACGACGTCGACACCCGGGCGCCCTTCAAGGCTTTCCCGCACGATCTCATACTCCGACGGATCGACGAGCTTGACCCGGTACGAAGACTGCATCTGCTCCGGATCCACCGTGTCCAGCCATGCTGAATCAGCAAGATACTCACGCAGTGATTCGTAGGCTTCTTCTTTGGTCTCGAAATAAACTTCGTCGACATACTCGGCCATGTCCTCAGATTCGAGGAAAGCACGCAGATCGTCGACCTGTTCTTGGGTGACCTCTCCACCAGCACACTGCGGGGTGTTCTGCTCCGGGGCACACAAGAACGCCGAGACTTCTACCCTGTCATACCATGCGTTCTTTGCACTATCGATCTGGGTTTGTAACAGAACGGCGGCACCGACGAACACGAGCGAAACGAAAGTGACGAGAGTGACCGAGGCTGACAGGGCAAAATTGGACCTGAGCCCTTTGAAGACCTGAGAGAAAATAAACCGTAACCTCATGCGTGGCTACCTCCGTACACTCCCTGAGCCTGATCTCGCACGACGGCGCCGTCAACCAGTTCAATCACGCGCTTACGTAGCTGGTTCACGATCTCCTGATCGTGGGTTGCCATGACCACGGTGGTTCCCTGCCGGTTGATTCGATCAAGCAGACGCATAATTCCCAAGGCCGTCTTGTGGTCAAGGTTTCCTGTGGGCTCGTCGGCCAACAGCAACTCGGGCCGGTTCACCATCGCACGTGCGATCGCCACCCGCTGCTTTTCGCCACCCGACAGTTCGTGCATCTGCCGCTTTTCCTTGCCGTCCAAACCAACGAGTTCAAGCACCTGCGGGACTTCTTTGAGGATCGCATGCCGAGGCTTGCCAATGACTTGCATGGCAAGCGCAACGTTGTCGAACACGTTCTTATCGGACAGTAGCCGGAAGTCCTGGAACACCGTGCCGATCTGCCGGCGCAGGTAAGGCACACGGCGAGAAGACACACCGGACAGGTCTTTGCCCAGCACGTGAACTTTTCCTTCGGTGGGCCGCTCCTCGGCAAGGATCAGCGCCAACATTGTGGACTTGCCAGACCCGGAGGCACCAACAAGGAAGACGAACTCTCCCCGTTTGATTTCCAAGGTGACTCCATCAAGCGCGGGCTTAGCACCGCGCTGATAAACTTTCGAAACATCTTCAAACGTGATCATAAATTGCGCACAATCGTTGTAACCATGGTCTTAAATAGCATAGGCGCGGCCTTTTTCGCCTATGGATAGGCACGCCGGAGGTGGGCGCTAAATCACGAAGGCCAAGCTGGTCGGGCAAGCAGCCTGTTATTCTTCTTTGCCGGATTGCCGCCAGCGGATACCGGCGTCGATAAAGCCGTCCAGATCGCCGTCGAACACAGAATCAGTGTTGCCTACCTCGTGGCCGGTGCGCAGGTCTTTGACCATCTGGTAGGGATGCAGTACGTAGGACCGCATCTGATCACCCCAGGAGGCTTTGACGTCGCCGGCCAGCTCCTTTTTCTTCGCTTGTTCTTCTTCGTGGCGAAGCTGCAAGAGCTTGGACTGCAACACGCGCAGAGCAGCGGCACGGTTTTGGATCTGCGACTTTTCGTCCTGCATGGATACAACAATCCCGGTGGGCAAATGAGTCATCCGCACGGCCGAATCGGTGGTGTTCACTGACTGCCCGCCAGGGCCAGAAGACCTGAACACGTCGATTTTGAGTTCACTATCTGGAATTTCAATCGAATCCGTGGTTTCGATCAGCGGAATAACCTCGACGGCAGCAAACGATGTTTGGCGGCGCCCCTGGTTGTCGAACGGCGAAATCCGTACAAGGCGATGCGTGCCAGCTTCGACGGACAGCGTGCCATACGCGTAGGGTGCGGAGACTTCGAACGTCGTCGACTTGATACCGGCCTCCTCAGCATAGGAGGTATCCATCACCTTCGTCTTGTAGCCGTGGCGTTCAGCCCAGCGCAAGTACATGCGTTGCAACATTTGAGCAAAGTCCGCCGCATCCACGCCGCCAGCTCCCGAACGAATAGTGACGACGGCGTCGCGCTCGTCATACTCACCCGACAGCAGCGTCTTAATCTCCAGATCCGACAGGTCCGTTTTGATCTTGCCGATTTCTTTGGCGAGTTCGCCAAGCAGTTCTGCCCCGGTGTCCGGATCGCTAGCGGCCTCTTCTTGCGCGATCTCGTACAGGGTTTCGAGGTCGTCAACCCGCGCGCCCATCTTTTCGATTCGCTCCAGCTCGGACTGGGCGTGCGACAGGCGCGACGTGACGGCCTGAGCCGCATCCGGGTCATCCCACAGGTCAGGGGCGGCCGATTTTTCCGTCAGGTCGGCGATAAGTTCCCGTAACGCGGGCAGATCTGACACCGCCTCCACCTGATTGTAGGTGTGGCGGATATCAGCAAGTTCTTGGGTGTATTCCATCGTCACGCTGGCATTCTACGGCATGCGAGCCAACTCAGCCGACGAGGCCACGGTAAGTTCCACACATCCCACGCTTTCCAGCAGGTCTGGAACGAACGGGAGGCGGGCACGCCCGTGCATCGTTACGACGACGACGTCGCCGCTCACCTGGGCCGTATAGGTCACGTTCTGTTCGCCCACCGTCACCTGTCCGCTGGTTGGCGGTGCGGGGCGCAAGTTGAGCGAATCAGCCGCATAATACGATTGTTCGCCAATGTGCTGGGCTAATTCCAAGGCAAGCACGTCAGCGTGGTTGAGCATGTCACGCCGGACCGTGTGAACGTGAACAAGGGAGGCGATGACCAAGATCAGTGAAATGACTACCACCCACACGCCGAGTCCAAACACGATGAGGTTGCCCTGTTCGGCATCTTTACGCGTCATGGGCGCACCGCCCGATAGTGGTCAACCACCAATGTTTGACTGGCATCCAGCGTCAGTTTCCCAATGATGGGCACCTCAACACGCGCTGTTACGGCAATCGTGACGTACTCCCCCGGGGTCAAACACGGAGTTGCTGTACATGACGCGTCCACGTCGAGTCGTTCACTAAAACCCCGATCGTCCCACGCCGTAACTGCCGCGGCCCGTGCCTGCTGCCACGCCGCCTGCCCGGAGGCTTGACGCACATACGCCCGCACTCCTTGGCGTGCCGCGTCATCAAGCGCGAGCTGAGCCCGCGTCGTCGTCGCAAACCCAATGAGCAACACGAGAGCTGGAATGATAATCACGGCCAGCACGCCAACGAACTCGACAACCGCGTTGCCGTCTTCCGGGCGCGGCTTTCCACCTAAGCCCGCCTTAGTCCCCCGCCGCATGTTATTCGGCCGCTGCATGGGCATGCACCTCGATCGCAGTTGGCCCTAAAAACCCCGCACCCGGGATGGGCGTGCGGACGACGACGTGCACCGTGCCAGCGTTCATGCTCGCAGTAATATTCGCGCCATAGCTCGGGTTCAACGTGCTCGTCATCAAATCCCGGGTGCGCGCCACGGCCACCTGTTCAGACTTGCTGATCGCGCCCGCACGAGCACCCTCAAGGGCGGAGTCTGTGGCGATCGCATGCACATACCAGGCTAGGCTCGCCACGATGATCGTGTACACCGTCATCAAAAGCAGACCAACGGTGGCCACGAAGCCAACCGTGGCGTTCCCCTGCTCAGATGCTGAGGATTCGGTTGATCGCATTGTTGAACAGGTCGGTGAGCGCCGGGCCGGCAATCGCCCAGATCAACACCACGAGCGCGGCCGTCATGAGTGTAATCATCACCCAGCCTGGAACGTCACCGGCCTCGGCGTTGTCAGTACATGGCCAGAAGAACTTGCGGATTGCTGCCCGCACGTAGTTGGTCATTGTGTTCCTTCCATCTGTTAGCGGTTTTCTAGGTCAAACGAAGAGCCTGCAGAGCCGGAAATACTGTAAAAACCACGGTGATCGGCATGATGATGAACACCACTGGCATCATCATCGCGATCTCAGCCTTGCCGCCTGCTTCCAGCAAGTCGCGGCGGGCCGCATCGCGTGCGTCCCGTGCCTGCGCATGCAACGAGCTCGCAAGCCCGCTGCCCTGTTCGAGCGCGGCCACCACGGCCTCGGTAAAACGAGCAACATTACGGTTATCGCACCGTTCACCCATGTCGGTCAGAGCGCGAACAAGCGAGGCCCCCGCATGCACGTCTGCCATCGTTCTGCGCAGCTCGGTGACCATCTCACCATCACCCACGTGGGTCACTCGTTCGATTGCTACCCGGATCGGCTCCCCTGCTGCCACCGCGAGCGCCAACATTTCGACGACGTCGGGCAGCTGGGCCGTGTAAGCCTTCTTGCGTTGTTCGCACTGTTTGCTCAGGTACCAGTCCGCTCCAAGCACGCCTGCGGCGGCACAGAGCACGACGGCGCCGATCGCGGCGATGGTGGGAAGGCCGCGCGTGACGAGGGAAAAGCCGGCCAGCGCCCCGCACACGAATCCTAGGCCTGCCCATTGCAGCTGGCGGATCCGGAAATCGCCGGGGGTTATTGTGCCGAGCAGATTAGTGCGCCGTTCTACTGACGACGTCGTTGACCCGATAGTCTCCAGCACGTTATTGAAAACGCGGCGCAGTTTCGGAATGCTACGCGGCTGCCTGCGTGTGGCTACGTGAGCAAGCACCCGATTGTGCAGCTGGGCGGGCCGGTAAATGACAGCAATCGCTACAAGGAGGATGCCGCAGGTGATGACCGCTCCGACCATAAACGAGCTAACCATGGCTACCTCCTGCGAAAATACGAGTTTCTTCGGGTAGGCGCCCGAGGCGAAGCATGAGCCAATAAGCAACCACAGTTGCCACAAAGCCGACGATGAGTACTGCTGTGCCGGCTCGCGTAGCAAACGCGTCGATCGCACCGGGGCGCGTGGAAAACAGCAGGAGCATGATCCACGGTGCTACCGCGGCCAGCCGGGCTCCGTTGACAGTCCACGATTGGCGGGCCAGTAGTTCTCCGCGAGCCCGGTTTTCTTCACGGACCATGGCCGCCAGACTGGTGAGCGTGTTGGCAATATCGCGTCCGCCCAGGCCGTGTGCCAGGCGTAGCGCTTCCAAAATCCGGTCGGTCATCGGATCAGCAAGAGTGGTCTTCAGTTCGTCCAATGCCGGATCAAGCCTGCCATCTG
Organism: Trueperella bialowiezensis; assembly: GCF_900637955.1. Taxonomy (NCBI): domain Bacteria; kingdom Bacillati; phylum Actinomycetota; class Actinomycetes; order Actinomycetales; family Actinomycetaceae; genus Trueperella; species Trueperella bialowiezensis. The sequence continues at coordinate 1,837,061 of NZ_LR134476.1, read as the reverse complement.
CTCGTAAATGGTGCGCGAATTGGGTGAAGGCCGGGCGGGTGAGCTCAGGCCCGCGCACAGCCAACAGCGCGAGAGATTCTCCAATCGGTAAACCGGCTCGCACATTCGCCACAATGTCATCAATAACTTCGGGCCACACGTTTCGCAGCTCTTCACGGCGCCTGCGCTCGCGGGCTCCGCGCCACACTCCGGGGATGAGCCCGCAAAGCAGACCGATCGCCACCGTGATTGGGATCGACTGCGAGATCGTAGCCGCAAGTGCTGCTCCGCCCGCTGCCGCCATCAAAAACTGCCCGACCCGCCGGCCGTTCGGCAGCCTGACCTCCCGTGGGTTGCGGTAGGCCACGACGATCAGGAATATACCGAGCCCGATCACAGCACCCGTGAGGAAAGCCATCTGCCACCTCCCGCAAGTTCGTGGACGTCGTAGCCGCGCTCAGCAAAAAGCTCCGGCTTTGGTACCTCACCAGTTCCGCGTTCCAAACCCGAGCCACGATCAGCAAAAATCTCTGACGTTTCCACCACGTCACCTTCCACCCGCCCGGTCAGGCCAACGATTTCACGCACGCGGCGTTCCCCGCTGCGATCACGGTGAACATGGACAACGAGGTCGACCGTGGAAGCCACTGTAGGGATAACAAAATCGGACGTGACGTTTTCACCAGCCAGCAGTGGCAGCAGGCAAAGTTTGGCCACGGCGTCGCGCGCCGAGTTCGCGTGGATCGTGCACGCCCCGGGGATTCCCGAGTTGAGTGCGATAAGCATGTCGAACGCTTCGGCTTGCCGGACTTCACCAATGATCAGCCTGTCCGGGCGCATCCGCAAAGATTCGCGCACCAGCCGGCGTAGTGTGATTTCTCCGCGCTCTTCAATGTTGGCTGGCCGGGTTTGCATGGCGACGACGTCACGGTGCGCCAAATTCAGTTCGAACACTTCCTCGGCCGTAATGATGCGCTGGCCCGGCGGAACTGCCCCGAGCAGGGCGCGAAGCAGCGTGGTTTTCCCAGCCTGGGTAGCACCTGACACAATAATGTTTAGCCCGGATTCGACAGCGGCGTCTAAAAACCTTGTGGCCGAGTGGGTAAGCATCCCCAGTTCAGCCAGATCGGCCAGCCGCCGCGAGCGCACAATATATTTGCGAATGTTGACCGCCCAGTGTTCGCGCGTAATATCCGGAATGGCCACGTGGAGCCGTTCGCCCGTGTGTAACGCGGCATCCACAAACGGTTGAGACAGATCGAGCCGCCGGCCAGAGCTGCGCAGCATTCGTTCCACCAGATCTTTAACTTGGTCTGGTTTGAGCACGATAGATGACAGTTGAGAAAGCCCGCCTTTGGCGAAGAACACTCGGCCAGGTTCGTTGATCCAGATTTCTTCGATCTCCGGATCGTCGATGAGCACTTGGAGCGGGCCGAAACCACCGACGTCGTCGCGTAACCGCTGCCGGGACGCCTCCACGTCCACGATCTTGGGAACAACACCGGCAACGGTGAGATCTTCATATTCGGCGAGCGCCTGATCGATGAAGTTATCGAGGCTGCGGATATCACGTTGCGGGTCAATATTCGCACGCCGAATCAGTTCGCGCACGCGCGCATCTAACCACGACGACGCAGTGTCCATGCTTACACCTCCGCATCGAAACTACGCCAGAGCCGCCGGTGCCCACGTGCACTACCCACAGCTGTGGAAAACAAATGCACGCGGGCAAAAAATGTGATTGCACCAAAAACGCAGGGCTGGGTGGCGTGTAGTTTGGCGAAAATAGGTCAAATCCGGATACCGTGGGAGGGTGAGTACGATTCCCTTCAAACTAGCGGGCCTCGCGGTGGCCGCTGTCGATGGTCTTGAGGCTGTGGGCGTGCGCGGACCTTACACTCGTACTGCCGACTTTCAATACGGCGGCGTGGTTGATGCGGGCGGGCGCAACTGGGTGGTCAAACAGCCACTCAACACGATCGCAGCCACGATGATCGAAGCAGAGGCCGCGATTGCTCCCGCACTGCTCGATCAGTTACGGGCAGGCCGCCTCCCCTTTGACGTCATGCGGCCAGCCGGATTCGCCCAAGTTAAAAGCGGCCGTGCCGTGGTGTACGTGCGCCCGCTCGGCGAGCACAAAGACTTCGATGAGATGACAGCAGGCGACGCCCACGAACTCGGCCGCACACTCGCCACCATTCACAAACTGCCCACCGATACCGTGGAAAGTGCTGGCCTGCCCTCCTACGATCCACAAACGTCCCGGCGGCGCCTCCTGGCAGACCTCCACGATGCCGACGCCATGGGCGCTCTACCGGGCGTGTTGCGCCGTCGCTGGGAAAACGCGCTCGAGCAAGACCACATGTGGGAATTCACGCCGCGCGTGGTCCACGGAGACGTGGCTGACGACCAATTCATGTGGTCTCACGGAACAATCTCTAGCGTGCTCGGCTTCGGATCAGCCCACGTTGGCGATCCGGCACACGACTTCGCCCCGCTGGTGTCTACTTTGGACGAGGATCTATTCGCTGCCGTGCTTGAATCGTATGAGAACGCGCTCGGCGAAGAAACGGACGACTACTTCTTTAACCGGACGATCCTCATCTCAGAACTAGCTCTTCCCGCATGGATGCTGTTTGGTGCTCGCCGCGGCGACGACGACATCGTAGCCGACGCGCGTGCCATGATGGACGACTTAGCAGCCGATGTTGACGCCGATCCAGACTTAGCGCCCGGGCCAACCTGGTCGGTCAGCTCCGCGGCGGCGACGCCCTCGCACACGGCCGCCGACGCCGGGTTTACAAGCTTTACCGAAGACGGCACGATCGAGGACATTCCCGCCGAACCAGAATCTGCAGCGCAAGCCGCACCAGAAGACACGGCTGAACCGGAGGCTACCCGTCCAGGTGATCAGCAATAATCTGACCGATCTGCTCTTCGGTGAGATCGCCGGCATGTAGTTCACGCCGCGCCGCTGATTTTTCTCCCAAATAGTAGAAGCATGCGCCGACGTCGGACAGCTCGGTTCCCGTAGCCGCACACCACGCCAGCCGGTAAAGCCCAAGCTGGAGTTCACGAGAGGCGACTTCGGATGCGCCAGGCCGCCGCCCCGTCTTCCAATCGACGATCGTGACGGGCGGATAACCGGGGAGGCTCGACGTGTCGAGTACCGCGTCGATCACACAACGGATCGGCCGCCCGGCCACAAACACGTCGATTGCCTCTTCAATAGCAATCGGCGGACAGCTCGCATACACGGATTCTTCGAAACGTTCGAGCAGTGTGGCTTGCTGCTTACTGGACAGCGCGGGCGCCGAGTCGAGCGGCATCTGCCCGGGGTGGGCCACCGAGTCGACGTCGAGTGTGGTCGGCGCCTGAAAATGGTGGGCAATCTGCTCGTGGACGATCGTTCCCATGCGCGCAGCCCGCGAGGGCTCGTGCGGGATGGGCCTGCGCTGGTCGGCAATGAAACCTTGCGGGTCGCGTGCAAGATTGACGACGTCGGAGGCCGTCAAATATTCGCGAAGTACCCGCTGATCTGTGGTGGGCTGGTGGTCTGCAACGACGACGGCGGCCATCTGGTTCCACCGCTGCACAAGCTGTGCCAGTTCGTCGGAAGTCGGCTCACGAGAGGCCACGGCCTGCGTGTCAAGCCGGCGGTCGACGTCGTCTGGCCAATACACCACATCCTGCTCGGCGTCCGAGCCGTCTTCCCCACGTTCGATCACGTCACGCAGCTGAGCGCCAGTCAGCGGCTCATCGTTTCCTGTTGCCGCGCTCAGGTGTGCGCCCATGTCCGCTACGAAGGTGTTGGACTCGAGCCGGGCCGTGTCAACATCGCCACTACCCGGGTTAGCCTCGACCTGCCGTTCGAGCCGCTTGTAGGCAAGCGCTGCTTTCGCGGCCTCGTCCAGATCGTAGGATGCGATGATAAGCATGGATTTCGCTCGAGTCACGGCCACGTAGGCCAACCGGCGTTCCTCATTCGCATGATATTTGTGCAGAGTCTCCTCGAGGTAGTCAGTGAAGTCGTCGAAAACTTCCCGCACGTCTTCTGGTGAATAATCCGGGTAGGCAAGGAGCTTGCGTTGCATTTGAAAATCGGGCAGGTGTGCGGCGTCTTCCCGGAGCGCATGGGGTAGCGCGCTACTCGACTTGTGCCACGTGGTCGTTTTCGCCTGATAGTCGAATCCGCCCGCGTTCATGTTGGGGATAGCAACCACGTCCCATTCCAAGCCCTTGGCTCCGTGGACGGTAAGGATTTGGACGACGCCGGAACGCGGTTCGGGTTTGTCCACATCGAAAAGCAGGACGTCGGCACCCGATTCGCTTTCGCCCACGTTTTCGTGTTCCTCAATCGCATCGATCCACGCTACGAAATCACGCAGACTGCCCTCGGGAACATTCGCCGTAAACTGGGCGCCCAAGCGAATAAACGCCCCCAGCGCAGCCTCAACTCGCGCTCCTCCGGCTGTGCGCGCCTGCGCATAGGTGCGCAAACCAAGTTCGGAGATGGCAGTCTCAATCACCTGTGGGAGGTCGAGGTGGCGGCGTTCTTCCACGCTCACAATGTTTGCTGACAGGCGTACCATGCGGCTCAGCCCCTGCGAAGACATCCCCTCCGGCAACTCGCCCTGGCCACTGCGAACCTGCTCGCGCAGGTCGTGTAGCGCTTCAACGAGGTTGATTCCCACCCGCGGGCCATCCTGCCGGGCAAGCCTTTCTTCGGCCCCCGCACTTAGCTTGGCAGCGTAATCAGCAAGAGCGCGCAAGTCCTTACTGCCGATCGCATAAAAGTTCATGAGCGGCATGAGTAAATCGCTGCGATCCGGGTTAACGACGACGCCGAGCAGGCTGCGGACAAGGCGCAGCTCCGGCCTGTCGATGAGCGCTTCACCGCCCACCACTTCGTAGTCCAACCCGAACTGTTCAAGAGCATCAATCGCCGGATCCATGTATCTGCGTGCACGCACGAGGATGGCCGCCGTGGGTGGCTCATGTGCACCACTTTCCTTGGCACGTTCGAAGAAGCTGGCAATCTCGCGGGCCATATCCAGGTAGGAATCCTCCCGCAGATGGCGGTGTACGTGTACAGCTTCACCTGGCTTGTCGCCGAATGCGGACAGCTTCTTCACCGTCATGTCCGGATAGGTGAGTTTACCTTCCGTGAGAGCGTTAGCCGCGGCAAGGATCGTTGGGCTGTTACGGAACGCGGTGGACAGCGTCAGATTCTGATAGGTGCCATCGGCGTTCTTATCCACGTTGAATCGTGCCATGAAGTCTGCCAACGCGGCAGCGGAAGCTCCACGCCAGGCATAAATCGCCTGATTCGGATCACCCACGGCACACACCGAGTCCGCTCCCACAAACGCCGCCTGCAAGAACGCAGCCTGGCCAACTGACGTGTCCTGATATTCGTCAAGCAAAATAAGTTTGTACCGCTCGCGCAGTTCTTCACCAACTGCAGGAACCGCATCCAAAATTTTCTTTGCGCGCACCACCTGGTCAGAAAACTCGATCAGAGAGTGTTCTTGCTTGTAGGCAATGTAGCGTTCAACAATGTAAGACAGCGCGATCCGGAAATCCAGCTTGTCAACCGCCGCCTTGGCTGTCTCAAAAGCCTTGTTGATGAATTTCTTTTGCCCGCGCGGCGGGTTGAGCGATGTGGCCTGTTCCATCGCGTCCCGTTCCAGTTCGGCGAATATCCGAAAATCCTCCGGTGCCACCGAATTGCCGACCAGTTCGTCGGTTAACGCGAGCGCGCTGGTGACGATGTGGCTGATTGCGGCCGTCTGCAACGGCACAAGGTGCGGCAGGGAGTCGTCAACGCCAGCCACGATGGTGCTCATGATTTGGAAGCGTTCGGCGTCGGTGATCAGGCGGGCTCGCGGGTCTTCCCCGATGAGCATCGCATACGCCGAGGCGATTTCTGAAGCAAACGAGTTGTAGGTGGCGATCGTCGGTTTGGCAAGGCTGCGGTGCGTGTGAGCCGCACGAGCATCATCGGATGCGGCGCTCTCGCCTAATACCCCACCCTGCTCGTCTGCGCCCTCATCATTGGTCAGCAGACCCCGCGCTGCTGCCACGCGCAGTTGTTCCGTGACCCGCTGGTCGAGTTCGCCGGCGGCTTTGTTCGTGAAGGTTAGCCCCAACACCTGGTCTGGGCGCACGTTGCCATTAACGATATGCCAGACGATGCGTTGGGACATCGTCTGAGTCTTACCCGAGCCGGCTCCCGCGATCACGGCAATGGCTGGGGCCTCGCTACGGATCACCGCTTCCTGTTCCGCGGTGGGCGGATGATCCAGCATGGCCATAAACTGTTCGTAGCTGGTCATGAGAACACCCTTTCGTTACCGATTGCCGGGCAGATCTTACTGTAGGCGCACGTGCGGCAGTTCTGGTTCGGGATCGCGGCGAATCCGGGCCCGCGTTGAGCTTGGTCGGCTGCAATGATCATGTTTTCCACTTCGCCCATCGCCTCCTCGCTGAGCGCTGCTTGCGAGCGTTCTTCTGCGTTATCGCGTTTCGTGCCAACGAACACGAGTTTCGCGCCTTTCGCACCATCTAAGCCGGCAATAGCGCCCTTGTTGACGAGCCACTGGTAGACCTTGAGCTGAGCATGATCGGCTGCTTGGGCTTTGGTCACCGGGTTCTTCCCAGTTTTAAAATCGACGACGAGCGCCTGCCCGTCTCTCATCTCAAGCCGGTCAAGCCGCGCGTTCGTTGTTACCTGTTGCCCGGCGTCGTTGGTCAGCTGCTCGCTCGCGTACTGTTCTGCAACGACGACGCAGTCCGTGGCCTCCAGATAGTCGCCAAGTTTGCGGGCCATGCCTTCAGCGCGTTGCCGGGCTCGATGCCCATCCAAGCCCGTGCCCAGATCTAGGGCGGCGACCTTGTGGTGGAATGCTTTCATGACTGCGGTGCGCGGCCCGCTTGGGAACTCTTCGGCCAGCGAATGGATGAGCGTGCCCAAGTCGAGCAGGCGCGTGTCGTCTGTTGACCGGGCGCCCGCCGAATCCAAGAATGCTCGCAGCGGACATTCAAGCATGCCTTCCACCTTGGACGGCGACATGGTGGTGTTCCCCGTATAAACCGGCTCGCGTGAACTGGGCTCGAGCTGATCGGCCCACGTGGCAGGATCGGCGTCGGCAATACCGGCCGCTACAAGCGCGTCGAGCACCTGGCTAGCCGCAAGGGCGGCACGCTCGTGGCCGCTTGCCATGGCCTGGCGCAGTTCACCGATCAGTCCATTGGCATCAAAAGTAGCCGCGTTTGCGCTCGATAATTCGAGCTCCGGATCCAGCCACGTCATGAAACGCGAGGGCCGCACGGTATCCGACATTTGGCACGTCAGCCAGACTTCCCGTTCTGCCCGCGTGACCGCCTGCAGGAACATCCGTAGCTCATCATCGAGCACGTCGCTCACCGACTGATCTGGTTCCACGTCTCGTCCAGCCATCGCCGAACGCACAACGATATTGACTAACTTGGGAACTTTCGTCAGAGGGTTGCGCAGGCGCGTGTTCGGCCACGAGCCTTCATTAATCCCGACCACAGCCACGTAGTCCCACGTGCGCCCAATCGACGACGACGGCGTACACAGCGTGACCTCATCTCCGCCCGCTCCAAAGCGCGCGATCGTATCTTCTGCCACGTCTTGGCTTTCCAACACGCTGAGTAGCGCATGAATGGAAGCATTGGCAGGGTTGCGATCGGCTTGGCGTTGAGCGATCCGGAACAGTGAGATCACCGTGTCAAGATCCTCGTTGGCTCCATCCCCTGCAATCCCGCCGGCAAGCGCTTGAGCGCGCCACCTATCGGCTACCCCTGCGCCCTGCCAGGCTGTCCACATGACCTCCTCACCCAAAGCTCCGGCCTCGGCTTTCGCTTTAATCGCGGTCAACAGTTCATGTAACCGGGCGAATTCGGGCACGTTCATTGCCACCTCGCCGCCGGTGAGGATGTCTGCGAGCAGTTCGGCGTCCGTGCGCACCCCGCCAGCATCGATTTCCCAGCCGCGTAGCTCGCGTTGCAGTCTGCGAAGCTCGAGCGGGGTGATCCCAATCAACGGGCCGGTGAGTACATCTGCCACGCGCTGAGAATCCACGTGTGCAGGATCGGCAAGCGCGATGTTCACCAGCTCAATCAGCGCTGCCACAGCGCGTTGTTCCCGTAGCGGCTGGTCAGTGAAAATTGCCTGAACGGGCACGCCGTACCTGATGAGCGAGCGCCGGATGTCCGCATGCGCCCATGACGATCGGCTGATCAGTGCCATACGCGAATATGGCACGCCCTCCAGCAAGTGGAGCCTACGCATCTTGGTAGCAACATAAGCGATTTCTTCATCTTCGTTGGCAAACGCACGTAGATACACGCCAAACTCGGCGACGGCGGCACTCTGGGCAGCATCCCTGCGCTCGGCACCTTTATTGCGCCCGGTACCTTTATCTGCCCGCTCGCGGGTAGGTTTCCCAGGCTCGTCGGCAGCGAAAAGCCCGGCTCGGTGCTTTCCTGCCCCGCCCGTGCGAATCGCCCCGGTTATTTTCTTGACGAGTTCGCCCAGCTGCCCGCCGCCACGGTAGCGCGTGCTCAACTGGAGCGGTGCCGCACCGATACCGCCAGAGTTCTTATCCCTGCGTAAAAGTGCGGGCAGTTGCGCGATCCCGCCGCGAAAACCATGCACGGCAACATCCGGATCACCAAACGTGACGATCGAGGAGCCAGCTTCCTGGGTTGCGGCCAGCAACTCGCGTACGGCCAATGTGGCGTTGTGGACGTCGTCAACAATTACCCAATCCCAGTGGGGCCGCGCCATGTTTAACGCGCCTTCCGCGCTCACTTGTGCCCCCTCCCATCCGCGCAGATGCGAGGCCGCCAGTGCGATCAGCCGTGAGTGGTCGATCACGTCAGGGTTTTGGTGCCCCGAGCCGGCGAGCAAGGCAAGAGTCTTCTCATACCCATCCAAAAGCTGAGCCCCGGCTTCCCACACAGGTTCGCCGTGACGTGCGCCCATGGCAGCCAAATCATCGCCGCCTAGACCAAGTTCAGCTGCCCGCGTGAGCAGATCGCGAAACTCTGCACGATACGCAGGAAGCTGGACGACGGCGTCGTCATCACCCCACGTTGGTAACGTGCCGGGTACCTGCCCAGCGATGATCAGATCGAAGTATTCTTTGAGCGCCGCGTCCTGATCCGGACCGCTGAGCAATTCCGGCGGCCGCCTGCCCACGTATTGCGCGTATGCGGACACGATCGCGAAAGCAAAACCTGTAATCGACTGCACCTGCACGTTACCGGGCAGATACCCCAATAGCTGCGATAGCGAATTACGCAGATCAGCCGCCGCCCTTCGATCCGGCGACAGCAACGCCACTGAGTGTTCCGGATTCTCACTGATAATCCGCTCAACCGCGGCAAGTGCCAGCGCCGTTTTACCGCTGCCTGGAGCGCCCGTCACTGACGCAGCAACGGGCACCGCACCCCGGCCCGTGACCACATCCAGCACGGCCTGCTGCTGCGGGTTCCACTCAAAGGTTTGCATTCGCATAGCACTGAGCCTAAACCACCAGACCGACAAACTTTCGGCCGGCGATGAAATGGACACGGACCAGTCTTTTTACGCGCTATGATTGGCACAGTTCAATACCCGATAGAAGGAACCACCGAAGGCTATGGAAGTAAACATCGGAATCCGCAACGTCCAGCGCGAACTCACACTGGACGTGAACCTCAGCGCAGAAGAGATCTCCAACAAGGTCCAAGCCGCACTCGATTCCAACAGTGCGCTCACGCTGGAAGATTCGGAAGGCAAAGTTGTGATCGTCCCCTCCGGTGCGATCGGGTACGTTGAATACAACGAGGCGCAGACCCGCCGGGTTGGCTTCGGTTTCTAAAAGCCTCGCGCTACGCTTAGCGATAAACCCAACAATTGTAGTGGCTGACCGGTCGTCACGGTTTATAGACAAGAATTTTCACGATCGGCTGCCCGGGCGCTCTTCAACTCTGGCGCGCCCTTGACCGAAAGTGAATGAAGTGAATAACGACACGCAGTCCGGAATCGTCAATACCTCCGGAGCACACGTCCGTGAAGCCAATGAGCCCGCAGCAGACATTCAAGGCTCTGCCGCAGACTTACAGCTCGAAGGTAAGACCTTCGCCGATTACGGGGTGAGCGAGGAGATCGTTGCCGCCCTGGATGCCAAAGGCATCACCCACCCTTTCCCGATTCAGGCGCTCACCTTGCCAGTGGCACTGAAAGGTTCCGATATTATCGGCCAGGCCAAAACCGGCACGGGCAAGACGCTCGGTTTTGCTATCCCCATGGTGGAAAAGGTCTACGGGCCAGATGATGAGGGCTGGAAGTCGCTGGCTGCGCCTGGCAAGCCGCAGGGCCTTGTGGTCGTGCCAACCCGCGAACTTGCCAAACAGGTAGCCGGTGACATCCGGGATATCGCGGGAAGCCGCCGAGTGGTAGAAGTCTACGGCGGAAAAGCTTACGAGCCGCAGGTCAAACAGCTGACCAAGGGCGCCGAGATCGTGGTGGGCACTCCCGGGCGGATCATCGATCTGAACAAGCAGGGCACACTCGACCTGTCGCATGCACACACCGTGGTGCTTGACGAGGCGGACGAGATGCTCGACCTCGGTTTCCTCGACGACGTCGAACGCATCCTCGCCTCCACCCCTGCCAATCGGCACACGATGCTGTTTTCTGCCACGATGCCCGGCCCGGTGATCACGATGGCCCGGCGTTACATGTCGCAGCCCACCCATATTCGTGCCCAGGCACACGACGACGATTCGGCTACCGTCAAGCAGGTCAAGCAGGTGGTCTACCGTGCACACGCGCTCAACAAGTCGGAGGTGCTCGCCCGTATCTTGCAGGCGAAGGATCGCGGGCTGACCATCGTGTTTACCCGCACGAAGCGCACTGCCGCCCGGCTTGCCGACGAGCTCGAAGACCGCGGTTTTGCTACCGGTTCGCTCCACGGTGATCTGGGGCAGGCCGCCCGCGAACAAGCCATGCGCGCATTCCGTAACGGGAAGATTGACGTGCTGGTAGCGACCGACGTGGCAGCCCGCGGTATCGACGTCGACGACGTCACGCACGTGGTCAACTACCAGTGCCCCGAAGACGAGAAAACTTATCTGCATCGGATCGGCCGCACCGGCCGCGCCGGTAACAAGGGAACGGCGATCACGTTTGTGGACTGGGAGGATTTGCCCCGCTGGTCCGTCATCAATAACGCCTTGAACTTGGGGTTCCCCGATCCTGTCGAGACGTATCACACCTCCGACCACCTTTATACCGATCTTGATATCGACCCGGAGGTCACCGGCCGGCTGCCACGTTCCCAGCGCACGCGTGCCGGGCTCGACGCCGAAAAAATTGAGGACATCGGGGAAACCGGTAGGCGCTCCGATCGGCGTCGTGGCCGTGGTGGGCGCCGGGGTGGGCGCGGCGGCAACCGCAGGCGTGACGCTGATGGCAAGCCGCGCAGTCAAGAGCGCAGAAAGCGCACTCGCAAGCGGATTCGTAAGTAAACCGGGCGCCGGGCGAGGTAGATGACAAACTTCTAACCTTCCGGCAATCTCCCCTTTCATTTGGCTTTCTACGATCGGTGATAGCACAACTTGCTAGTCCGATTGAAAAGGAGCCATGATGACAACCCTGTCTTACGATCTTGCCCGCCGTATTGCGAACGTGCTCGAACGCGAGCACCGCCACCTGTCTGATGAACCGTCTGAAGGCCATAGTGTTCATGGCATCGAGAAGGTGGATCTGACGGCGAAGCGGATGCGCCGCGCGAAGAAGTCTTACAATGCGCGTTTCCTTAACCGTTTGGTGCGTTCGCGTGACTACGAGGGTTTCCACCTTATCCGTGGCAAGGACGTGGAGCCGCAGATGGGCGACTTCGTGTTGGCTCGCGTGGTCTCAATCGGACAGCACAAGCGCCTCGAGTCGCAAAACTCGCGCAGGCGTTCACTGTTTGCTGGCGATGAGATCATCGTCGCCTACGGGGATCGGTACGCGCCCGATCAGTTCCTGGCCGAAGTGCCGCGCAACTTGAACTATACGAATCTTGTTGCGGCCGGCGGAGTTGCGGCTCGCGTGATTGAAAAGCACACGGCGATCAATCCGGCCACGGTTATCGAACCGCTCGGTTTGATTTGTGACGACGAAGGTGTGCTCACCACACACCGTGTGAGCCCCGAAAAGGTGCGCCCGTGGCAGGAAGCTGCCACCCAGATGCAGGCCATGGACAACAAGCCGCAGGTGATCGTCGTCTTCGGATCGTCGATGAACTCTGGAAAGTCGACCACGGTCGGATGCCTGATTAACGGGCTGTCCGCAGCCGGGTTCACCGTGCATTCCGGTAAGGCTACGGGAACGGGTGCGGGTAACGACGCGGGTCTGTTTAACGACGCCGGAGCCGATCGGGTTGTCGATTTCACCGACTACGGATATCCCACCACTTACAAGCTAGATTTCGAGCAGGTCAAGTCGATCTTCTTCACGATGGTCGCCGACCTGGCAGCAGACAACCCGGATTACGTCATCATCGAGATTGCTGACGGCATCTATCAAGGGGAAACGAACGCGCTCATCAACGACGCCGATTTCCACGGCCTGGTCGATAGCGTGCTATTTGCGTGCGGTGAGGCGCTTTCGGCCGCCGCCGGCGTCAAGCTGCTGCAGGAAGCTAACATGCCGCTCGTTGCAGTTTCCGGTGTGCTCACGCGTGCTCCGCTGATCGTGCAGGAGGCCCGCGCAGTCATCGACGTCGATATTATTCCCACGTACGATCTGTGTTTGCCGGATGTCGTCCAGGACGTCGTTGGAGCTAAGTAATGCCAGACTTGTTCGTCGGCCGCCGGCGATTCCTCCTCGTAGGGCTCGCCGGTATCGGCCTGTTTCAATCAGTATTAACCGTGGTGGTGGCACTGCTGACGCCGAACGTTTTACGAAACCCAAGCCCCACCTTGGCGTTGGGGCTGATCGCCGCCGCTCTGCTCATTGGCCTTGCTCGTATCGGCGAGCGGGTGTTTGCTGAGGAGCTCGGGCAGGACTACGTGCGCGAAGTGCGCCGCCTACTGGTCACCTCCGCGCTCGTACCGGATAAGGCGATCAATCTCGGAACGACGATCGCGCGCACCACGAACGATTTGACCGCGGTGAAAAACTGGGTCTCGCTCGGAATTTCGCCGATTATCGTTGGCGTGCCGCTCATTGGCGGGGTGCTCGTGGCAATGCTGTTGCTCGAGCCAGCAATCGGAATCATTATCGCGCTCGTGTTGCTCGTGTTCGCCGCGATATTACGCGGGCTGGCCAAACCTTTCCTGTCGTCTGCGTCGAACTTGCGTAAAGTGCGCGGCCGGATGTCCGGCGTCGTCGCAGACACCGTGACTGCGGGCGCTACCATCCGCCAAACCGGCGGCGTAGAACGCGAAGTGCAGCGCATTGATAAGCATTCGGCCAAGGTACAAAAAGCAGCTCGTGGGCGTGCACTCGTGTCTGGCACAATGCGAGGCCTATCTGCATCCGTGACGACTGTGCTGTCCGTGCTCGTCGCTATCGTGGGCACCAATTTTGGTGCCACAGCCGCAGCGATCACCACGGCTATTTTCCTTGCCGGCATTCTTTCCGCGCCGATCACCGATCTGGGCCGCGTGCTCGAATACAGGCAGAGTTACAACGCGGCGCTACGCATTTTGGAACCGCTCATGGATACGGCCCGCACGTATTCTGACCGCTCGAAGCGCCTCGAAAAAGAAAACCTGCGGATCCGGCATCGCGCCAATCCTCCAGGGATGTCCCACAGTGCGGTTCACGCGGCAGATCTCTACGACGACGCCGGGCCGATCCCCAGTCTCATCGCAGCCCCCGGTTCACATATCGTGCTTGCCGGCCAGTCCGAAGAACGGGTCACGCACGTGCTCAACGAACTGACCGGGCTTGCCGAGTCAAGCGCATGGGTCACCATCGCTGGCGCCCACGTCGGGCTGATGACACCGCGGCAAAACAGACACCTGGTCGGGGTAGCAGATCGCGATGTTGCCCTACCACGCGGCACGATCACACGCCTTATCCGCTACCGTGTGCCAAACACTGATCTTGACCCGGTTGACCTGCTACGCGCGGTGAACCTTGACGGCGTCGTTCAAGCGCTACCACACGGAGTGAACACTACGCTGCGGCGCGGCGGTGATCCGCTCACCCAGTCGCAACGCGGCCTACTCAAAGTTGGGCAGGCGATGGCGGGCACTCCCCCGCTGCTCATTTTGAAAAACATTGATGACCAGCTTGACCCGGACGGACGTGCCGTGCTCAAGGAGATTATTCGCGACTACCCGGGAACTGTTGTGGTTCGTTCCTCTTCCCCGGAAACCATTCTCGATCACTACGACGTGTGGAACGTTGACGAGCTCGCTCCTCGCGAAGTGATTTCTACTGGCCGGGCGAGCGCGTCGACCCGGCGTTGGTCGGTCGCACACGACACCCATCCCGATGGCCCCTTTGGCCCACCCGTATCCATCTCGGTGCTTGACCGTACCGAAACTGAACTATTAGACGAGACCTTGCCCACTGGACGTGATGATGACGATGAGTAAAACAAAGCCGAAGAACTATTCCCGTATTAGGCTGATTGGCTACATTACAGGGATTATTGCCGTTGCGCTGATCTTATTGGTGGTGATGACGTCGTTCGTGCAGCGCCGTGCCATCCAAAACGAGATCCACCACGCTCTTGATCAAGAGGCCAGTGAAATCAACCAGTTTGCCGCAAGCGGGATTGACCCGGCCACCGGCGAAGCTTTCACTAGCCCGCAGCGATTCCTCGAGGTGTATCTGGAGCGCCAGGTGACCGAGCCCTCCGAACTGATCGTGGGCGGGGTGCCCGGGCAGGGCATCGTCAACCAGCAGGTGGGTGCCGAGGCTCAACCTTTTGAGACGCTCAGCCCCGACGTCCAAGAATTGCTCAAAGTTCCCGGATCGTCCGGCACAATCACTGATCCGCAGGCCGGCACACTTTCGTGGCTGGCAATCTCCGTAGACGCACACGGCGGGCAGGGCGTGTTCTCAGTCGTCGTCTTCCACAAGAGTGCAGAAGAACAGCTCTCCGAACAGATCCTGTGGATGGCGCTACTTGCGCTTGCCACGTTGATTGTGACGGCGCTCGTCACCTGGCAGCTGTCAGACTTCCTCGTCGCTCACGTGGGCAAGTTCGAACGGGAAGCCGACCGGGCAATCACGGCCACCGGCGTCGCACCGCTACCAACGTCGGGCGGGCAGGAATACTCCCGCCTGGCCACTGCCGCCAACCGGTTGCTGGAATCAGCTGAAGCCGACGTTGATCGCGAGCGCCAATTCGCCGAAGACCTGTCCTATGCGCTGCGCACCCCGCTTGCGCTCGTGGACGAAAACCTGTCCGAAGTGCGGTCCGATCCCACGCTGGCCGGTGAGAAGATGCCTGCGATCTCGGCGGAGATCAGCCGGCTGCGCGGCGCCGTTGATACGGTGAGCGAGCTGGGAACGCTTGCTCGTCAGCGTTACCTCATCACCGAGGGAGATGTGGATGTGGCGCGCTTCGTGCAAGCCTACGTGACGAACCGACTCGAAGAAGGCGATGTGATCGCCATGGATGATTCACCAACCGGTCTGCTGGCCGCCGTTGATGTGGGTGCGCTGCGCCGCGCCCTCGACGAGGTGGTCGACAACGCCTATCGTGCCTCCGAACCCGGTTCCCTGGTGAATCTCGCTGTGACTCCGGAGCGGGACAGCTCGGGCAGGTGGGCGCGGATTACCGTCAGTGATGAGGGGCGCGGAATTCCCGCGGGCGAAGAAGAGCACGTGCTGTTGCGTTTCGCGGTGGCCTCGAATGATCCCCAGCCGGGTCACGGCCTTGGGCTCGCATTAGCGCAAGGGCTCGTGGCCGGGCTCAAGGGCCGGATTGCGATTGCGAACAATGCTGGGCGTGGCGCGCGAGTGGATATTGACATCCCGCTGGCGGCCTCGGCTAACCGCTGACCCTAAAGCTTTTCGATCACTCCGATCACGCCAGCGATCATCAGCTGGGTAGCAATAGCGGCGAGCAGCATACCGGAGAGGCGGGTGAGCAACATGACGCCCGCCTCTCCGAGCACCCGCATGATTGCACCGGAAAAGTGCATGGCGATCCACGAAATGATGAGCACGAGGGTCATCGCGGCAATCACGGTGAGCGTGTCAATAATGCTCCCGTTAGCATCACGCATGAGCAGCATGAACGCGACGATCGCACCGGGCCCGGCAAGCAGCGGCATGCCGAGCGGAACCATGGCTACGTGAATGGAGCCTCCGGCGTCGCCCGGATCCTGTTCCTTACCCGTCAGCAATTGCAAGGCAACGAGCAGCAAAATTAAGCCACCGGAAAGTTGGAGTGCGGAGGCGGAGATTCCCATCCAGTTAAACAGGTGGAATCCGAAGAAGCCGAAAACCAGTAGCAGGATCAGCGCGATGAAATTCGCTTGGAAGGCGACCTTCTTGCGGTTCTGTTTGCTCATCGAGCGGGTGAGGGCCATGAAGACGGGCACGTTGCCCGGCGGGTCGATAATGACGAGCAGAGTGGTAAAAGCCGAAGCGAAAATCGCGCCGTCGATCGTCACGGTGTTAGAACCTCCAAGAATGCTCCGTGTGCAAGAGCCGTAAGAGTCTCCGGTGCGGTGGTATGTTCACCGAGCCGGTTGGGTTTTCCTCGCCCATGGTAATCGCTCGCGCCGAATGGGAAAAGTTCGAGACGGCGAGCTACAGCACATAATTCTTCGCGGCGCTCGTCAGGGTTGTCGCGGTGCCAGATTTCCACGCCGAACAGCCCGGCTTCTTTCATGGCGTCAAGTGCGCTCAGCGGCACGACCTTGCCGCGGGAACGCGCAAGCGGGTGGGCGACGACGGCGCGCCCGCCGGCGTCGTTGATCCAGCCGATTGCTTCGAGCGTGTCCGGGGCGTAGGTGGGCACGTAATACTTGTGCCGCGGATGCAGCAGGGCGTCAAAAGCTTGGTTTCGATCTGCGACGACGCCGCGGGCCACGAGAGCGTCGGCAATGTGCGGACGGCCGATCACGCCTTCTGAGCCAGCCGCAGCGACGACGTCGTCCCAACTAATTGGAACGTCACGGGCGAGCCTACGCACGATCTCGCGAGCCCGTTCTTCGCGAGCGCCGAGCATGTTCTCCCGGTGCTGAGTAAGCGTGAGGTTGTCGGGGTCGAAGAGGTAGGCGAGCATGTGGACTGAGATCGCGGTATCGCCGTCGTGGTAGCGGGTGGTCATTTCCATCCCGCGCACAAGGCTCACCCCAACACGTGACACCTGGGCGGCGGCTTCCTGCCAGCCAGCAATCGTGTCGTGGTCGGTGATTCCCACCGTGGTTAGCCCTACGCGGGCGGCCGCTTCCATAAGTTCGCGCGGCGTGTCGGTGCCGTCGGAACAGGTAGTGTGGGCGTGCAAATCAATGGCGCTGAAAGTCATAGTGTCACCGTAAAACAGGCGCTATCTACGGGCAAGCCCGTGGCCGGGCCCTGAGTCTCGATATGGGCAGGCATAACGTGGGATAATGAACCCATGAGTAAAGATCTTCCCAAGAACAACCGCCAAGCCGATCACCTCGAACAGACCCTTGAAGAAAAGGCGCACAACCGTACCCAGCGTCCGCAGGGCAAAGTGTTCCGCAAGTTCATCGGTGAAGATTGGGGCGAGCGCCCACCTGGTCCGCAGCGCCTTTCGGTGGCTGACTACACTCCGGCGCGCCACAAGAAGCTGTCCGAACTGTTCCCTGGGGAGCGCCTGGTGATTCCCGCCGGCGATCTGAAGGTCCGCTCTAATGACACCGACTACCGCTTCCGCGCCCATTCAGCGTTTTCGCACCTGAGTGGGCTTGGCGGGGAAGATGAGCCGGGAGCCGTGCTCGTGTTTAATCCGGTAGGCGATGGCCACGAGGTCACGTTGTATTTCCATCCGCGTGCCCCGCGTTCGTCCGAAGAGTTCTATGCCGATTCACGCCACGGTGAGTTCTGGGTGGGAGCGCGCCTATCTGCCGCGGAGATGGAGACGGCCACCGGTATTAAAGTCGCGCATATTGACACGATGAAGGACGCGCTCGCCAAGGATCTTGGGCACGTGCAGATCCGGGTGATACCCCAATCGGATGCCTCCGTGGAAGCCCTTGTTGCTGAGTTGCGTCAGCAAAACGGCATCACGGAAGGTGCCGCGAGCGCGGACGCGCGCCTTGCCGAGGCGACGTCGGAGATGCGGCTCACGAAAGACGAGTGGGAGATCGCTGAAATGCAAAAGGCGATCGACGTGACCGCGGCTGGTTTTGACGAGATGATCCGCGCAATCCCGCGGGCCAAGAAGCACTGGCGTGGTGAACGCGTCATTGAAGGCGTCTTCCAAGCCAAGGCCCGCGAAGAGGGCAATGGGCTGGGCTACGAAACCATTGCGGCTGCGGGTAACAACGCGAACACGCTGCACTGGATTACGAACGACGGCCAGCTTCGCGACGGCGAGCTCATCCTTATCGACGCCGGCGCCGAAGTTGATTCCCTGTATACGGCCGACATCACGCGCACGCTACCGATTTCTGGAAAGTTCACGCCCACTCAGCGCGAGGTGTACAACGCTGTGCTCGAAGCGTGCGAACGTTGCGTCGAGGTCGCCCAGTCGAAAGTCCAGTTCAAAGACATTCATGCGGCCGCGATGGAAGTGATCGCCCATCACTTGGAACGCTGGGGAATCCTGCCTGTATCCGCTGAGGAATCCCTCAAGCCAGAAAACCAGTATCATCGCAGGTGGATGCCGCACGGCACGTCCCACCACTTAGGTATCGATGTCCACGACTGCGCTCAGGCTAAACGCGAGCTCTACCAGGATTCCTATCTTGAGCCGGGCATGATCTTCACGATCGAGCCGGGTCTGTACTTCCGCGCGGATGACCTCAAAGTGCCCGAACGTTTCCGCGGCATCGGAGTACGTATTGAAGACGACATCCTCGTCACCGACGACGGCGCCATCCGCATGTCGGAGTCCATCCCGCGCACAGCCGACGCCGTCGAAGAGTGGATGGCCAACATTTGGGCCGCAGATCGTAACGCCGCAGATCGTAACTAGGAGAAACCATGGCAGTAACAACCGGAACCCGTGTGTTCGTCGGGCGGCTAGCCGGGGCGCCCGTTTTCGACCCGCTCGGTGATCGAGTGGGTAAAGTGCACGACGTCGTCGTCGTGTTTCGCCTGCGCGGGGATCCGTCTGCCGTGGGGCTCGTCGTCGACGTCACAGGAAAACGCCGCGTGTTCCTCCCGCTTACCCGCGTGACGGCGATATCGAACGGGCAGGTCATCACCACGGGTTTGCTTAACATTCGTCGTTTTGAACAGCGCCCGTCTGAGACCATGGTGCTCGGTGAGCTACTCGACCGCGAGGTCGCGTTCGTTGACGGTAGCGGTAAGGCGACGGTCGAGGACGTCGCCATTGAGCAGCTACACAACCGGCAGTGGATGCTCACCACGCTCTACGTGCGTATGGCCAAGGGTAGCCCGGAAGCCGGAAACACGAAGATCGTGGCAGGCAACGCCGTGACCGGCCTACGCACCCGAGTGGCTAACCAGGCAGCAACAGCGCTGCTGGCCCAGATCAACGAACTTAAAGCACCGGACATCGCAGACCTACTTTCTGACCTGCCCGACGACCGCGCGCTCGCTGTCGCCAGGCAAATGCGCGATAACCTGCTCGCCGACGTGCTGGAAGAAATGTCTGACGCGGACAGGGTGACGATCATGAGCGGCTTGGAAGTTGAGCGCGCAGCCGACCTGCTGGAGGAAATGGCTCCCGACGACGCGGCCGATCTGGTCAACGATCTGCCCACAGCCCAAGCCGAAATCCTGCTGGCTCGCATGGAACCTGACGAAGCTCAGGACGTGCGGCGCCTCATGTCCTACGGGGAGCGCACTGCCGGCGGTCTGATGACCACCGAGCCACTGATCCTCTCCCCCGATGCCCCCGTGGCCATGTTGCTCGCCGCTGCGCGGCGCGAGGACATCCCGCCCGCGATCGCGTCGATGTGTTTTATCGTGCGCCCGCCCACCGAAACGCCCACCGGGCAATACCTCGGTGTTGTGCATCTGCAGCGCGCGCTACGCGAACCGCCGTCGGAGATGGTCGGCTCGCTCATCGACCAGGTGGAGCCGCTCTCCCCTGACGACGGCATCGGAACGATCACGCGTCTACTTGCGACCTACAATCTCACCGCACTGCCGGTCGTCGATAACGGTCTACTTGTGGGCGCAGTTTCAGTGGATGACGTGCTCGACCACCTGATGCCGACCGACTGGCGATCCGCCGACGAAGACGCCGTCGATTCGCACATCGATGACCAGCATATTGATGACAAAGACGCCGCCGTCGCTGAGAGCGCCGCCGAGTCAAAGGAGGACGACGATGCCTGAATCATTCGACCAGCCACTCGACAAGCGCCGCCGGAAGATACGCCGCGCCAGCCTCGATTCGGAGGCAGCCGGCGTTATCGCTGAACGGATCGCACGGTTTACCGGAACGCCCAAGTTCATCATCTGGCTGACCCTGTTCGTGGCCGTGTGGATTGCGTGGAATTCGCTTGCTCCCACACATTTGCGTTTCGATTCGGCCGCTCTCGGGTTCACGGCGTTGACGCTCATGCTCTCGCTACAGGCTTCGTATGCCTCGCCGCTCATTCTGCTCGCTCAAAACCGGCAGGATGCCCGCGACCGGGTGAGCGCCGAACAGGATCGCCAGCAGGCCGAACGCAATCTTGCCGATACCGAGTTCCTCACGCGTGAGATCGCCTCGCTGCGTATGTCAATGCAAGAGCTTGCCACGCGTGATTTTGTGCGCTCCGAGCTGCGTGATCAGCTTGATGAACGTGGCGCTACGAGCGAAAATGATCGCGATCTGGGCGCCGAATTAGAACGGCGCGAACGCACGATTGCCGCACAACGTCAACAGATCGAGGATTTCCAGCAAAAGATCGCAAAGCTTGAGGAGCGCATCGCCACACTCGAGGAATAACAGCGGTATGGCTAGGATGAAAGCCATGAGTCTACCGAGCATTGAAGAGATCACCGAGGCCCTAGGCGACGTCATCGATCCTGAGATCAAGCGCCCAATTACAGAGCTGGGCATGCTGCGCTCAGTTGATATTGACGACGACGGCGTGGTCACGGTTGGGATTGACCTGACGACGGCGGGCTGCCCGCTTCGCGACACGATTACCCAAGACGCCCAGGAAGTCGTGGGCGCGCTGGATGGCGTGACGCGCGTGGACGTGCAGATGGGCGTGATGAACGAGGAGCAGAAGGCTGAACTGCGCAAGACTCTGCGTGGCGGCCAGGCCGAACGTGTGATTCCTTTTGCCCAGCCCGGTAATTTGACGCGCGTGTACGCGGTGACCTCCGGTAAGGGCGGGGTCGGTAAATCGTCAATGACAGTCAATCTTGCGGCCTCGCTCGCCCAGCAAGGACTGAGCGTAGGAATCGTGGACGCCGACATCTACGGCTTTTCGATTCCGCAAATGATGGGCGTGGACACCCCGCCACAGGCCGTGGATAACATGATCATTCCGCCGATTTCGCACGGTGTGAAGACGATTTCGATCGGCATGTTCATGCAGGAAAACGGCCCGGTCGTCTGGCGCGGCCCAATGTTGCACCGGGCGCTCGAACAGTTCTTCGCGGACGTGTTCTGGGGCGATCTCGACGTCCTCCTCATCGACCTGCCACCGGGCACTGGCGACGTCGCACTCTCGGTCGCACAGCTCATCCCCACATCCGAAATCGTGCTCGTAACTACCCCACAGGTGGCTGCCGCCGATGTGGCTGAACGAGCCGGCATGATGGCCGGGCAAACCAACCAGCGAGTCGTGGGCGTGATCGAAAACATGTCCTACCTCGAAATGCCGGACGGCACGAAGATGGACATCTTCGGCTCCGGCGGAGGCGAAACCGTAGCCGCACAGCTGTCTGGCATCCTCGGCTACAAGGTGCCCCTACTCGGGCAGGTACCGCTCGAACAAGATCTCCGTGAAGGCGGCGACTCCGGGATCCCCTTCTCCGGCCAAGAAGGCAATTCGCCAGCCCAAGAAGCGATCCGAGATATTGCCAAACAGCTGGGCACGCGCGCTCGCGGGCTCGCCGGTATGTCGCTCGGCGTGGCACCCGTCAACTAGATCAGCCCTGCCCGAGGCGCGGCCACGAACTGGGCCGAGCTTGCCAGCAAACTAGCTCGTCGCACAGTAATATTGGGCGTAGATCGCAAAGTGGCACACAGGGGAGAAGATGGCACTCGACAAGGCACAATCGTGGACGTACGCGGAACAAATCGTTGCAGATTTGCCGCTGGCTCGGCAGGCTCGCAGCCAGGCTCTCGAACTCGGCATCGATCCCCTCTCCCCCGCAACTGGCCATTTCTTGCGTGCCCTCGCATCCATCGACGGGGTTAAGCACATTGCCGAAGTGGGCACGGGCACGGGTCTTTCCGGGTTTTACCTGCTTTCAGGTTCATCTGAATCGGTGCTCACGAGTATCGACGTCGATTCAGAAGCGCAAAACTATGCGCGTAGCATGTTCAACACGGCGGGTATCAGGCCGAGCCGTTTCCGGCTCATCAACGGCCGTAGTGCAGACCTGCTCCCCCGGCTGGCAAATAACGCCTACGATCTGGTGTTGATCGACGCCGATCCGGCCGAAGCGGCCGGTGACGTGTCCGAAGCTCTACGGATGCTCCGCCCGGGCGGCACACTGGTTCTCGCACATGCGCTCAACTCTGACCGGGTGGCAGATCCCGCACGGCGTGACGAAGCCACGGTCACGCTGCGTAATTTGGGGCGTGAATTAATTGAGGCTGAAGACGTGGTCTCCAGCCTCATTCCCCTCGGGGATGGTTTGTTGATCAGCGTAAAGCTCTAAAGCTTCAGCAGCTTGTCCAGAACTTCGTGAAGGGACTTCACTTCATCATCGCTCAGCTCGAGGACGAGACGGCCCCCGCCTTCCAACGGCATCCTTAGAGTCGTGCCGTGGATGTCGCGTTCTGCTTCAAGCGGTCCATCTCCGGTGCGCGGTTTCATGGCTGCCATGGACTATTTCTCCTTCCGAGGCGCTCTATTCGCCTTCTCCTAATCCCTAATTCTACGCGAATTTGCCAGCCATGACAGGGCAAGAGCGCAACAGATCACAAAATACTGCCGCGCTTCGCCCGCGCAGGTCGGGTTAGGACGCGTCTGTGTTGCCGTTGCGGATCTCGTCGGCAAGCCGGTGTACGCCGTCGACAACCGCCTGTACGGCGTCCTCAGCCGTGTCTACGATCGTGAAGATGTCTTCGTGGCCCGGGCTAATGAACCCGCCCTCCAGCAGGGTTCCCTTGATCCAGTCAACGAGCCCGCTCCAGTATTCGCTGCCCACGAGCACCACGGGGAACGAGGAGACCTTGTGGGTTTGCACGAGGGTGAGCGCCTCAAACAGTTCGTCCATCGTGCCGTAACCGCCTGGTAGCACAATGAAGCCGAGCGAGTATTTGACGAACATCATCTTGCGCACGAAGAAGTAACGGAAGTTAATTCCCAAGTCGACGTATTCGTTAATGCCCTGTTCGAAAGGCAACTCGATGCCAAGGCCCACCGATACGCCGCCGGCTTCGAGCGCGCCCTTGTTTCCAGCCTCCATAATCCCCGGGCCGCCGCCGGTGATGACAGCGTAGTCTTCTGCCACTAAGCGCTTAGCGATGTCTACCGTCAGCTCGTAATACGGGTCGTCTTTCGGCGTGCGCGCCGAACCAAAAATAGAAATCGCCGGCCCGATATCGGCCAGGGCGCCAAAACCTTCCACGAACTCTGCCTGGATGCGCATGATCCGCCACGGATCGCCGTGGATAAACGACGAATCCTGCAACGGCTGCAACAGCCGCGCGTCCGTCGTCGTCTCCGGAATCTGCGTGCGCCGCAGCATGACCGGGCCCTTGTGATATTTCCTCATACTTTTCACCATGTGCACAAGAGTACTAGGACTGCGGTTAACATTCTGGAAACCTTCCACAGTTTCGGTTCGGCCGCGATGCGCTCAGCCTCGCTCACCCCATATGCTTGACCGTGATGGATATTGTGGTGGCCGCGATCGCGGGGCTGGGAATCGGCGTCGTCGTTGGCATGTTGGGTGCCGGCGGCGGAATCCTCTCCGTACCCGCACTCGTGTATTTTCTTGGGTTTAGCCCGCACGAAGCCGCGGCCGGGTCGCTCGTCATCGTAGCCCTGTCAGCCGTCACGGCACTGTGGTCGCACGCGCGGGCGGGCAACGTCAACTGGCGTGGCGGCGTACTTGTGGCGGCAGCCAGCTCGCTGGGCGCAATTGGAGGGGCACGCCTAGCTCCTCTTCTTAGCGGGCGCGCGCTCATGATCACTTTTTCAATCCTGCTGTGCGCGGTGGGTATTGCCATGGTGCGCAGCGGATTCAAGGCGCGGACCAACGACGCCGAAACGCGCGATTCCAGGCCCGCTCGGCATAATTCTCCACGGCCGTGGGCAATCATTGCCGGAGGGCTTGGTGTGGGACTCTTGGCCGGCGTGTTCGGCGTGGGTGGTGGCTTCGCCGTCGTGCCCATGCTCGTGTACGTATTCGGATTTTCCATGAGGGAAGCTGCCGGCACGAGCGTGCTCGTCATGGCCATCACGGCCGTCTTCGGGCTGCTGGGCCGGATCGGAACAGACGTGACGATCAACTGGCCGGTGATCGCAGTATTCGCTGCTGCGTCCGCACTTGGCGGGCTGGTCGGCGCGCCGATCAGCCGCAAGGTCAGCGCAGCTACATTAACGATCGCTTTCGGCGCACTCCTGCTCGCCATAGCTGCTATCACCGCTATCCAGAATGTATGCTAATCAGACCCGCAAAAACTGAGAGGGACTCTATGACTGACATGAGTGCACTGGCCGAATACGTTCGTTCGTGGATCAACGCCGATCCATCGCCGTCGGACCGGGAAGAACTTGAAAACTTATTGGAGCGCGCTACCAGCGACGACGCCGCGCGCACCGAACTCGCTGATCGTTTCGCCGGCACGCTGCAGTTCGGCACTGCCGGCCTGCGTGGCCAGATGGCTGCCGGTCCAAACCGGATGAACACCGCGGTGGTACGCCGGGCGGCGGCCGGGCTCACGGCCTGGCTGGTCGATACGGTAGCGGCCGATCCGCTCGTCGTTATCGGATTCGACGCCCGCTATAATTCCCAGCAGTTCGCCGAAGACACGGCGGCGATCGTGACCGCGGCCGGCGGGCGTGCCCTCCTCATGCCGAGCCCCCTACCCACCCCGCTGCTGGCTTACGCTGTGCGCAAGCTTGGGGCGGATGCGGGCGTCATGGTCACGGCCTCGCATAACCCTCCGCAAGATAACGGCTACAAGGTCTACCTTGGCGGACGCGCGGCTGGTAAAGACGGCCAGGGCGTGCAGATCATCCCACCTGTTGACGGCCAGATCGCCGAGAAAATCGCGGCGGCACCTCCCGCAAACAAGGTGCCGATGGCGAGCGGGTGGCAGGTACTCGATAACTCGATCGTCACCGACTATATCTCTGACACGCTTGCCGCGTTCGCGCCGAACGCTCCCGATTCGGCCACTGCGCAGAATCTTAAGATTGTCTACACGCCGATGCACGGTGTAGGCAATGCCCTCGTTGGCCCGCTGCTCGAGCAGGCCGGGTTTACCGACGTCGTGCCCGTGGACTCGCAGATCAATCCCGATCCGGATTTTCCCACGGTTGCCTTCCCCAACCCGGAAGAAGCCGGCGCACTCGACGAAGCGATTGCCACCGCCACCCGCGTGGGTGCAGACATCATCATCGCTTCTGACCCGGATGCGGACAGGTGCTCGGTAGCCATCCCCGCCGATGCCGGATGGCGCCAGCTCAGCGGCGACGAGATCGGCTCGATCCTGGGTGAACACGTGGCGGCCTCCGGCGCGGCCGGAACACTGGCCTCGTCCATCGTGTCCTCCCAGCTGCTCGAACAGATCGCGCGCCACCACGGCATGAACTATGAAGCCACGCTCACCGGGTTCAAGTGGATTGCCCGCGCTGCTGAGATCGCCTTCGGATATGAGGAAGCGATCGGCTTTTGCGTGCTGCCCGAGCTGGTTAAAGACAAGGACGGCGTATCCGCAGCGCTTGCTCTTGCCACAATCGCGGCGAAGGCCAAGGCTGCGGGCGGCTCACTACAGGATGTGCTCGACCAGCTAGCGATCCGCCACGGCGTCTACCACACTGCACCAGTGACGGTACGCGTGGCTGACCTCGCGGTGATCCCAGCGACCATGGCAAAGATTCGCACTGCACCGCCCACCGAGCTCATCGGCTCGCCTGTGGCATCGGTGGAAGATCTCGCGAACGGAAGCGGAGATCTACCGCCCACCGACGCGATTCGGATCCGCACTCAGGCTGGCGATCGGGTGATTATTCGCCCGTCCGGCACCGAACCGAAAGTCAAGTGCTACCTCGAAGTGATCGAGCCGGTTGCCGGGCCAGATGCGCTCGCTGACGCCCGCAGCGCAGCGGCCGAGCGTATGGAACGGTTCAAGGCCGACGTCGCCAAGCTGCTAGAACTTTAGCTCGCCGGCTAACGGTCTAAAAACCTTCGATCACGGCACGCGAGGAAGAAAGGCCAAGGCGGGTCGCACCTGCGGCGATCATTTCTTTCGCAGTCGCAGCATCGCGAATCCCGCCCGAGGCCTTCACCTCGAGCTCCTCGCCCACCGTCTGCTTCATGAGGCGCACGGCGTGAGTGCTCGCTCCGCCTGCCGGGTGGAAGCCCGTGGAGGTCTTCACGAAATCCGCGCCGGAGGCCTTCGCAGCTTTGCAGGCGCCCACGATCTCCTCATCTGTGAGGACGGCCGATTCGATGATCACTTTGAGCACCGCGTAGGGAGCGGCGTCGCGAACTACCGAGATGTCGTATTCGAGGGCGTCCCAGTCGTGTTCCTTGACGTATCCAAGGTTGACCACCATGTCGATCTCGTCAGCGCCCGCCGCCACCGCACGTGCTGATTCGGCGGCTTTGATCTCGGAGACCACGGCACCGGATGGGAAGCCGACCACCACGCACAGTTTCAGATCGCCCAAATCAACTTCGTCTGGAAGTGGCAGCATCGACGGCGATACGCACACCGAATACGTGCCCAGTTCTTTCGCTTCGTTGATGAGGTCCACGACGTCGTCGATCGTGGCCTCCGGTTTCAGCAACGTGTGGTCTATCATGCCAGCTACGTTATTCATCATCACTCCTTTTTCGAGGGCGCCATCACCCACGTTAAAAACGGGAACACGTTAAACATATCCTGTTCTCCGTGTGTAAACCGCGGATTGGCGGAAATCGTTCGGCGCGCAGGCGGGTTAGTCCACGCGATCCAGCACCACGGACTCACGCGGCGTGTACTGACCGCCAATCTCTACTCCCCCGGCTAAAGCTTCGAGGGCGCGTTCGATCCGGTACTCGTCGTCAGTGTGGAAACGCATGAGCACGTCGCCCTTGCGTACCGTGTCGCCAGGCTTGGCGAACAGCTCGATACCTGCGGCAGCCTGGACGGGCTCGTTCTTGGTCGGCCGGCCCGATCCCAGCCGCCAGGAGGCCACGCCTACGGCCAGCGCGTCAAGCTTTGAGACCGTGCCAGAAGCCTCGGCTACAATCTCGTGCGTGTGCTTGGCCACCGGCATTGGCGCATCCGGATCTCCACCCTGTTCGCGGATCATTGCCCGCCACACGTCCATCGCCCGGCCATCTTTGAGTGCGCGGTCGACGTCGGCATCCGGCTGCCCAGCCGCCGCCAACATCACCCGTGCAAGTTCGAGGGTGAGTTCGACGACGTCGGACGGCCCGCCACCGGCCAACACCTCCACGGACTCTTCCACTTCGAGTCCGTTGCCTACCTTGCGGCCAAGCGGGGTAGACATGTCCGTCAGCAGCGCGGTGGTTTTCACTCCGGCATCCGTGCCCAGATCGACCATCGTGCGTGCCAATTCGCGAGCCTGCTCGAGGTTCTTCATGAACGCTCCCGATCCGACCTTGACGTCGAGCACGAGCGAATCGGTGCCTTCTGCGATCTTCTTCGACATGATCGACGAGGCGATGAGCGGAATGCAGTCAACCGTGGCGGTCACGTCGCGCAGCGCGTAGAGCTTCTTATCGGCAGGTGCGAGCCCGGCACCGGCTGCGCAGATGACTGCGCCGCAGCCTTCACCCAGCTGAGTCATGATCTCATCGTTCGACAGGTCTGCCCGCCATCCTGGGATGGCTTCGAGTTTGTCGAGCGTGCCGCCCGTATGGCCAAGCCCGCGGCCAGACAGCTGCGGAACCGCAACCCCGTAAACCGCAACAAGCGGTGCCAGCGGGAGGGTAATCTTATCCCCCACCCCGCCGGTGGAATGCTTGTCAGCAGTCGGCTTACCGAGCGAACCAAAGTCCATTCGCTCGCCCGAATCGATGATGGCGCCCGTCCACTGCGAAATCTCCTCCCGGTCCATCCCGTTCAAGAAGATCGCCATCGCGAGCGCAGCCATCTGCTCATCGCCCATCACGCCGGTCGTGTAGGCGTTGATCGTCCAGTCGATCTGCTCGCGGGAAAGCTTCGCGCCGTCCCGTTTGGCCCGAATGATGTCTACCGCGTCGAACTGTGTCATCGTCGCTCCTTATGTTGTGTGCCTTGCCGCGGCGTCGTTAATCGAAAATGGTCTGAGTCAGGTCAACGCTCGTAGCGCCGCTGTATTCGCCCAGCGACGTCGGCCCAAAAGCGTATGGCAGCACCGTGGTCATCGGTACCGGGCCGTCGCCTGGCATGTTGACCAAAAGCTCCGGGCCGCCGTGTTCGTAAAGAATCTGCCGGCACCGCCCGCACGGGCCCACGGCCTCTTCGTTGCCGTTGACACAGGAGACGGCGACAAGCCGCCCTCCACCCGAGCGGATGAGCGCCGAGACCAGACCGTTTTCCGCGCACGTGCCCAGCCCGGTGGACGCGTTTTCTACGTTGCACCCCGAGATGAGCCGCCCGTCGTCAACCAGTGCCGCGGCGCCCACCGGATACCCAGAGTAGGGCGCATAGGCGGTACGCATCGCTTCAATCGCCAGCTCTTTCAGCTGTTGCCAATCGACATCAACCATGTGCGCCTACTTCAGGTAGGGAACGTTTTCCGCAGCCGGCGGGCGCGACTTACCGACGAAGCCGGCCACCGCGATGATCGTAATAATGTACGGGATCATGTTGACCAGATCCGACGGAATACCCGCGTGCAACGACGGGATCAACTGTGCGACAGCCTGTGCGAAGCCGAACATGACGGCGGCGCCCATCGCGCCCACCGGATGCCACTTTCCGAGGATCATGGCCGCCAGTGCAATATAGCCGTTGCCAGCGGAGATGTTGTTCGTGAACGCCAGGCCGGAGCCGATCGTGAAGAACGCACCACCCAAGCCGGCCAGGCTGGAGGCGAAGATCGTATTGATCGTGCGGGTACGGTTGACGTTAATGCCTACCGTGTCCGCAGCCTTCGGGTGCTCACCACAGGCGCGTAGGCGCAGGCCCCAGCGGGAGCGGAAAATGAAGATCGCAAGCAAGATCACGGCAGCGTACATGATGTAGACGAGGATCGACTGGTTGAACAGCATCGGCCCGATCACCGGGATCTCGGACAGGCCGGGAATCTTGATCGGTTTGAGCGAATACTTGTTCGTGTTCAGCAGCGGCTGGTTTTGGGTCATGAGCGTTCCGAAGAAGAACGTCGTCAAACCGAGTGCCAGCACGTTGAGCACTACACCGACGATGATCTGGTCCACGCCGTAGCGCACCGAGAACAGAGCGAGCAGTGCTCCGAGGAAGGCGCCTGCGAGCGGGGCAAACAGCAGGCCCACGTAGGCGTTTTGGAAGAACGACGCCGCCATCACACCGGCGAACGCGCCGGCGAGCAGTTCGCCTTCAATGCTGATGTTGATCACGCCAACTCGTTCAGAGACGACGCCGGACAGCGCGCCGAAAATCAGCGGGGTGGAGATCGCCACGGTAGACACGAGTGTCGATGTCACGGTGACCGCGCCGCTCGAGCCCGCGCCAGCGAAGATGAGGAACGCGAACACTGTTAACAGCCCGACGACGATCATGGCGACGACGTCGATGATCCGGCCCACTCGGCCGTACTTTCCGCGCGAGAACGTGGAGAAGAACGACCAGGCCGTACCAATGAGAGCGATCACTGCGAATGCCCAGAGTACGTTTGGCGCGTTGATCGTGATGTCGTCAATGTTGATGGACTGGCTGCGGTCATTCAGGCGCAGCCGGGTGTCGCCGTCGGCGCTGATGGCGAAGAAGATCAGCAGGATGCTTGCAAGCGCGAACGTGATCGGGATCTTGAACGATAAGCGCTTTTGCACGTTGTCCTGATCAACGATCTGCGCGTTAGTTTTGGTCTGAGCACTCACTAGCGTTCGCCTCCTTCGGAGCCGGCCACGGCGTCAACTTTCGGTTCTTCATCACCGCGTTCTTCGGCAAGCGCCTTCACGTTGGCTGGCGTGATCTCGAGGCCGCGCTCTTGTAGCGTGACGAACTGACGCAGCGTCACGTTGTTTGCTGCCGGAAGGCGGAAGAGCCAACGAACGAGCGCCGGGGCTGCGATCAGCAACACGATGGTGGACTGCAGGATAAGAATCATGTCGATGGGTACGCCTGCATTTTGCATGATGTAACCACCGGCTTTGAACGCGCCGAACAGCAAACCGGCAAAGAACGTGCCGATCGGCTTGTTCCGGCCGAGCAGTGCCACGGTGATCGCGTCGAAACCGACGTTGCCGGCCACGTTTCCAGACACGTAGCCGATCGTGCCGAGCGCCTCGTTAGCCCCGGCAAGGCCGAGGAAGGAACCAGAGACGATCATCGTCAGCGCAGTGACCTTACCAACCGAAATGCCGGCCGTACGTGCCGCATCCGGGTTTGCGCCCACCGCACGAACTTCGAAACCGAACGTGGACCGTTCGAGCAGCCACCAGAACACGATCGTCGCCAAGATCGCGATGATGATTCCAGCGTGCAACTTAAACGGCGGCGGAAGGAGCGGTGTGAGCGCTGCGCTGTCTGCAACGTTCGGGGTCTTCGGGAAGTTCGTGCCGGGAACCTGCCACGCTGGCTGCAAGAGGATGTAGCTCAAAGCCAGCCCGGCGATCGAGTTGAGCATGATCGTCACGATCACTTCGTTCGCCCCGGTACGCGCTTTCAAAATGCCCGCAATCGAGGCATATAGGGCGCCGGCAACAATGCCGGCAAGCAGTGCCACGAGCGTGTGAACCACGGGCGGCATGTTGTAGTTGAATCCCACCCAGGCCGCAGCCAGCGCACCGAAAATAAGCTGGCCGGCACCACCAATGTTAAATAGCCCGGCACGGAAGCCGAACGCCAAGCCCAAGCCGCCCAAGATGAGCGGGATCGCATAGAACAGCGAATCGGTCAGCGGCTTGATCTGGTAGGCGAAAGTGCGCCCGTCAGGGTTAAAGATCGCCCCGCGGAACATGTTGTAATACGCTTCCGTGACGGATGCGCCCGTCATGGCGATGAGCACCGCGCCGATAAGGAAGGCGATAACGACGGCGAGCACGGACACGAGCCAACCTGAGCGTAGCCCGGTGTAGACCATGCCTTTTAGCCACGTGCCAATCCCGGCTTTGCCGGTGTTTTCTTGCTTAGCCATTGACGACCTCCTTCGATGCCAACGCTTCATCTTGCGGTACGCCAGCCATCATGAGGCCGAGCGCTCCTCGCGGAGTGTCTGCCGGCACGATGCCGTTCACCCGGCCGCGGTACATGACCACGATCCGGTCCGCGAGCGCCACCACTTCGTCGAGTTCCGAGGAGACGAGCAACACCGGCGTTCCGGAATCGCGCACGTCAACGATCCGCTTGTGAATGAATTCGATTGAGCCGACGTCGACGCCGCGGGTCGGCTGGTTCGCAATGAGTAGCTGCAGGTCTCGTGATAGTTCGCGGGCGACGACGACCTTTTGCTGGTTGCCACCGGACAGAGTGGAGACCGGATCGGTGACGGAGGTGAGGCGGACGTCGTATTCGGCCACCTTTTCGTGTGCGTTGTCCATGATCGCCTTCGGGCGCAGTGCCGGCCCTTTCGAGAAGGGCTCGTAGCGGTACTGATCTAGGATCAGATTTTCTGCTACGGAGAACGTGGCAATGATGCCGTCGGCAGAGCGGTCTTCGGGGATGAGCCCGATCCCGGCGTCGATCGCCTTACGTACGCTCGCTCCGGTGATGTCAGTGCCACCGAGCGTGATTTCTCCAGCTGCAGGCTCTTGCAGGCCCATGATGACTTCGGCGAGTTCCGTCTGCCCGTTGCCCTGCACGCCGGCCACGGCCACGATCTCGCCCTGGGCGACATCGAACGTGATGTCGTCAAGCGTGCGGCTTCCGGCGTCGTTGAATGCGGACAGGTTGCGTATCGATAGGCCCTCGCCACGTACGCGAGCCGGTTCCTTATCAACTTTCATCATGACTGGCCTGCCCACCATCATCGTGGCAAGCTCGGCTTCGGTGCTGGACGGATCGGCGTGGCCGACCACTTTGCCGCGGCGGATAACTGTGATGTCATCGGCTACGGCGCGCACTTCGCGCAGTTTATGGGTGATGAACACGATCGACGTGCCGTTGTCTGCCAGTTGGCGCATGATCGCCATGAGGTCGTCTGTTTCTTGCGGGGTGAGCACGGCAGTCGGCTCGTCCAAAATAAGAACTTTCGCGTCTCGGGAGAGCGCTTTAACAATTTCGACGCGCTGCTGGGCACCCACCGGAAGGTCTTCGATGAGCGCATCCGGATCAAGGTCAAAACCGAAGCGTGCCGAGACGTCGCGTACGATCTCGCGTGCCTTAGCGATGTCGATAAGGCCGCCAGCCTTCGTGGGCTCATAGCCGAGGGCGATCGACTCTGCCACGGTGAACACGGGAATGAGCATGAAATGTTGGTGAACCATGCCGATACCGGCTGCGACGGCGTCGCCCGGCCCGGAAAAAGAAACCGGTTTCCCATCCAGAAGGATCTCGCCCTCGTCGGCATCATACAAGCCGTACAGGACGTTCATGAGCGTGGACTTGCCAGCACCATTTTCACCTAGCAGGGCATGAATATGCCCTTCCTCAACAACGAGGTCAATATGATCGTTAGCTACGAGCGAGCCAAATCTTTTTGTGATGCCTCTTAGTTCGAGTTTCACTCGTTTTACCTTTCGCGTGTGGTTACGCCAGGAATATCCTGTGGCGGCGTAGCTGCCGGCTCACGAGGCCTAACGCCACCGGGAGGCTCGCCCACATTGGCGAGCCTCCCCCATGGCTGTCTACTATGCCGACGGCGAGTTCGGCGATTCTACCTTGATCTCACCGGACTTGATCTTCTCGGTGAGGTCATCGATTTCAGCCTTCAGCTCGTCCGGAACCTGGCTGTCAAGCTCGTGGTAGGGAGCCAAGCCCACGCCACCGTTCTCGAGCGTGCCAATGTAGGATTCGGGCGAGAAGTTGCCCTCTGCACCGGCCTTGACCGTGTCTTGGACCGCGGCCGAGATTTCCTTCATGACCGAGGTCAAAATCAGATCGGCGTAGTCCGGAGCCGTCTCGTGCCAATCGGAGTCAACACCGATGAAGTAGGCGTTGCCGGTTTCTTGGATCGCTGCTGCCGCGCCAAGACCAACCGGGCCAGCAACCGGCATGATCACGTCAGCACCCTGATCGAGGAACTGCTGTGCCTGCTGCTTGCCGAGCGTCTGATCGTCGAAGGAATTCGTGAACGCGCCAACCTGCTTGTCCTTGTCCCAGCCGAGCACCTTGACGTCCGTGCCCTTGGTCTCGTTGTAGTGCTTGACGCCGTCGACAAAGCCGTCCATGAAGATCGACACGGACGGAATCTGCATGCCGCCGAACGTGGCCACCGTGCCAGTCTTGCTCATTCCCGCAGCGAGGTAGCCGGCCAGGAAGGCTGCCTCTGCCGTGTTGAACACGAGCGGACGCGCATTATCAATGGTCACTGGCTGGTTGTCAGCATCGGTGAACGCCGAATCAACCAGACCGAAGTGCAGATCCGGGTTCGCCCTAGCCGCATCTTCGAGCGGTTGCTCCAGGAGGTAGCCGACGCCGATGATCATGTTACAGCCGTCGGCAACCATCGCTTCAACGTTCGGCGCGAAGTCGGCATCCGACTGCGATTCTGCCGTGCCCGTGGCAATGCCGAGCTCTTCTTTTGCTGCCATGAGCCCGTTGTATGCGGACTCGTTGAACGAGCGGTCGTCCCAGCCGCCAGCGTCGGAGACGATGCATGCCTTGTAGTCGGATGCGCCGTCTTCCTTCGTGCCGCCGGAGCACGCGCTCAGTGCGAGAGCGCCAGCTGCTGCCAGTGCGGCCAGCTTCTTGAATTTATTCACGTGATTACCCCTTCGTAAACCTCACGGTCACTGCCCGTGCAGTGAGCTCCACCAAGCTTAGCGGGTGCCTCACAGCATTTGCCTGTAATGATTCCATTGTGGAATGTGCCCGCCAGCGTGCCTACACTATCGCAGATGTTTTATTTTTTCACGATCTCATCTCAGGTGATGTAATCCCAGTTGCGGTAACTGGGAGACAGCATCCTTGACACCTTGCGCTTTATCGCGGGTGGTGACGAGAATCGCATCTTCTGTTTCAACGACGACGACACCCGGCACTCCGACGATGGCGATCGGTTTGGAGTGCGTCACGATAAGGCTGCCCGCAGAGTCGACGGGGATCACCGGTT
Organism: Trueperella bialowiezensis; assembly: GCF_900637955.1. Classification (NCBI taxonomy): domain Bacteria; kingdom Bacillati; phylum Actinomycetota; class Actinomycetes; order Actinomycetales; family Actinomycetaceae; genus Trueperella; species Trueperella bialowiezensis. The sequence goes on along the minus strand of NZ_LR134476.1, from coordinate 1,802,240 downwards.
GGCTGGTCCCACCCGGGGCCGTGAGCACGTCACCGCCCGTCACCTCAAAGAGTGAGGCGAAGTCGCCGACGTCGGACCATCCCATCTCAGCTGGGACTACGGCTACTCCGCCGTCGTCGGCTAACGGTTCGGCGATCGCGTGGTCGATGGCGATCTTCTTCAAGGTAGGCCACACGCGTTCAAGAACCTCCGCACGCTCGTCCGTGTCGTAGGCGCGGGCGATCTCCATGACTCCGTGGTGGAGTTCCGGTTCGAATCGTTCAAGTGCGCCCAGGAGCACGCTCGCTTTGGCGACGAACATGCCAGCATTCCACCGATACTGACCCGTGTCCAGATAGCGCTGGGCCGTCGAGGCATCGGGCTTTTCCACAAACTGCCTGACGGCACGGGCGCGCTGCGTGCCGTCGATCGGCTCGCCTTCCCAGATGTAGCCAAAGCCCGTGGCCGGATGGTCAGGGGTGATCCCGATCGTCACCAGGTAGCCGAGCTCGGCGGCCGTCTGTGCATCACGTACGGCCGCGTGAAACGCCGCCTCGTCACGAATCAGGTGGTCAGCTGCGAACGAGCCGACGACGACGTCGCCGTGCCGCTGAGAAATCACTGCCACTGCGAGCGCGATAGCCGCCATCGAATCGCGCGGTGAAGGCTCAGCAATAATGTTGTGCTGCGCGATTTCTGGCAGCTGCATAGCCACCGCCTGCTTGTGGCCCGCCCCCGTGACCACGGTGATGTCGGTGCTGATCAGGGTGAGCCGGTCCACGGTTTGCTGGATGAGCGTACGGCCAGCGCCCGTGAGATCAGTGAGGAACTTGGGATGGTCTTGGCGCGAAAGCGGCCACAGGCGAGTGCCAGCCCCACCTGCTGGGATGATTGCGTGGATCATGAGCGGTCCTCCTTGATCGCTGTCACGTCGCCTGGTTCAACCTTGGCGAGTTTGCGGTTTGTGGTGCGCCGAGTGTTGGTGTGGAAGGCTGCCCATGCGCCGTCGCGGTAGTTCTGCTCGGCCACGGCCAGCTCTTGGGTGGCCACCTCGGCGGCCTGGCGAGCCTTGTCCACTTTCGCGCGTGCTCGGCGCGCTTTCCAGCCGGTCCACTCCGGTACAGGTTCGGGTTCGGACTCCGGCGGATCGGGAGCGATGACGCCCGAAATGGGATCGTAGTTCCACTGTTTGGTGCGCGGATCGGATTCGGTCACGTAGTTCGGGGTTTCTTCCAGGTGTTCGATCTGGCTCGGGGTCGGCTCCCCCGGAGCTGGCGGATTGGCCGTCACACAGGCGGAAATGAGCAACAGGCGGGCCAGGAAGTTGACCAGCAGGAGGAGCGTTCCGGCAGTTGCCAGACCTGCCATGATCGCATTGTTCGATGCCGAGCCAACCACCGACGTTCCCAGGTAACGCAACGCGGCCGACCCAAGTGCGCCCACCATTGCGCCGATGACGAGATCTTTGAGCGGCGCGCGCACGCCTGCCATCACTCGGATGAGGAACATGACCACGGCCGCGTCAACAACAAAAGAGATCACGAAGGTCGTGGCGCTCAATAAGAACGAGGAAGCACCCGCCGTGAAATGAAGGAATTCCAGAATCGGTTCGGCGAAGAACCGCGCGGCCATGGCAGCAGCCGTGGTCACGAGTACCGACGCGCTAATGACGATGAAGCCGCTGAAATCTGCGAGTTTAGCAAGCACCGGATTACGCGTCACGCGGGCGAGCCCAAACATGGACAGCACGGAATTGCGGATACCCGTCATTAATCCGATGGCCGACCAGATGAGCACAATCGAGCTGATCACAGTGGCAGGGTTCAGCGGATCGTCAATAATGAGGACCTCGGGTTCAACAATTCCTTCACTATCTGGGCCGTTCATTTTCAACACGCCCGGCAGCGCAGAATCGATTGCGGCGAAAAGGTTTTCCCGCAGCTCGTCGTTACCACCCAACGTGTACGAAAATGCGGTCAGTAGCAACGTAAGCGTACTGGCCAGCGCAAACAGTGCCGAATAGGCGATCCCGCCCGATAGTTGCGGACCGCGGGCCTGCCCGTAGCGTTGAAACGCGCGCACAATACGCAGGTTCATCACCCAACCAGCGATCCTCGTACCTGCGGCCACGATCGCGGGCGGCTTATCCGTGGTCGTTATTTCGTATCGCACGCTCACCCTCCTGCCTAAACGTCGTAGCGCATGACCAGCGGGGCGTGGTCAGACCAGCGCTCCGCATAGCTTGGCGCCCGGTCAACACG